>JBOHQB010000580.1:0-5186 GCA_050731995.1 Candidatus Rokuibacteriota bacterium | reverse complement strand
GGCCGCGAGGATGCTCGGCATGCATCGGAACTCGCTCGCCGCGAAGCTCGCCCGCTGGAGGATCCGGCCGACGAACGACTAGACCGGCGCCGGGGCGACGGCCCTGTCACTGGGCGCCGACCGGATACGCCTTGTTCCATGAGCGCTTGCGAGTCGGAGCCGCATCCGCCGCCCAGTCGCTGTGCGTGCGAGCGCGCGCGCCGCGCCGTCGGGTCCACGCGTTTTTTCAACAAGACCACGCGGTTGGACACCGATCCCGTTCCGACAGTTGTTGGCAACCCCTTTGCGGTACCGTCTCACCGCGGCGGCCCAAATGACCCCGAGCGTGGGGTACAGAGCGGCCGGAACGCGGAGGCTTCTCATGCACAAGATCCTGGCGGCAGCTCTCATCTTCGCGTCGTTCCTGTTCGTGGCGCCGATCCTCGAGTCCGGCACCTCGGGCTCGACCCAGCTGTTCCAGGCCATCGGAACGGCCGACGGCGGGGCTGGCGACTAGCGATGCAACCGGGCCGGCGGCGGGGAGGAGTGGAGGGGCTGCTGCTCCTGCCCTCGATCCTCGCCGCCGTCCTGCTGTGGCCCGTGGCGGCGGCGGGCCAGCCCCGCGAGGAGGCCGCCGAGGCGCCGACGGCGTCCGTGTATCGCCGCCCGCTCGGCAACGACCCGGCGACGCTCGATCCCGCACGCATCAGCGACATCTACAGCCGCTCGGTCGCCCAGCAGATCTTCGACGGCCTCGTGCAGTTCGACCAGACGCTCGCCATCACGCCCGCCCTCGCCGAGTTCTGGAAGGCGTCGCGCGACGGGCTCGTGTGGACCTTCAACCTCCGAAAGGGCGTCCGGTTCCACCACGGCCGCGAGTGCACGTCGGATGACGTGGTCTTCTCCCTCACGCGCGTCCTGGACCCGCGGCTCAAGTCGGCCGCCGCCGACGTGTTCCTGACGATCCGAGGCGCGCGCGAGTACCGCGAGGGTCGGGCCACGACCGTCTCGGGCCTCGTCGCGGTGGACCGTCACACCGTGCAGATCACGCTGAGCGAGGCGTTTTCTCCGTTCGTGTCGGTGCTGGCGATGGGCCACGCCAAGATCCTCCCGCGGGACGTCGTCGAGCAGCTGGGCGAGGGTTTCGGCACGCGGCCCGTCGGCACCGGCCCGTTCAGGCTGGCGCAGTGGGAGCGGGGCAAGAGCATCACGCTCCTCGCCAATCCGGACTACTTCGGCGGTCCGCCGAAGCTCGCGCGCATCGTCTACCGGATCTTCCCCGGCGGGCAGGCGGACGCGGTGTACGAGGACTTCCAGCGCGGCAACCTGGAGGACGCGCCGCCGCCCACCCGGGAGTACCGCGCCGCGATCGCCTCCAAGCGGCACGTGTACGTGCGGCGCCCGATGTTCAGCGTCCGCTTCTACGGGCTGAACGTGCGACAGAAGCCGCTCGACGACCGTCGTGTTCGGCAGGCGATCGTCCACGCGATAGACCGCGAGTCCATCGTCGACGAGGTGTTCCTGGGGCGCTACGCGCTGGCGCGCGGGATCCTGCCGCCGGGCTCGCTCGGCTACAACCCCAAGGTGTCGGAGACGGCGTACGATCCCGAGCGCGCCCGGAGCCTCCTGGCGCAGGCAGGGTTCGCGGGCGGCCGCGGACTGCCGCCGATCCACGTCTGGGCGGGCGGGACGAACGACGCCATCGTGCGCGAGCACGCCCAGATCAAGCGGAACCTCGAGATGGTGGGCGTGCGCGCGGAGTTTCACTACCTGACCGACTGGCCGGCCTTCTCTCGGATGCTGGCCGAGGGCCGCGCGCCGGCGTTCCTCTACGCGTGGCACGCCGACGTTCCCGACCCCGACAACTTCCTCTACCAGCTCTTCCACTCCCGGAGCCCCCGCAACTACACTGGGTACTCGAACCCGGTCGTGGACGACCTCCTGCTCAACGCGCGCAACGCGCCCGACGTGCAGCGCCGCGTCGAGCTCTACCGGCGGGCCGAGCAGCTGATCCTCGACGACGCGCCGATCCTTCCCGTCTGGCACTACACCTACGAGCGGCTCTTCCAGCCGTACGTCAAGAGCGTCGAGGTCAACGGGCTCGGGGATCCGTACATCCCGCTGCGGAAGATCTCGCTGGAGCGGACTCGATGAGCCCGCGCCTGCGCTCCCTCCAGGCGAAGCTGCTGGGCGGCACGCTGCTCGTGATCGCGCTCGTAATGGTGACCGTGAGCGTCCTCGTGGACCTTCACCAGCGGCACGCCATCGCCGAGGAGACGCAGCGGCGGGGTCAGGCGCTGGCCCGTGGCCTCGTGGCGACGTCGCAGACGCCGCTGCTCCTCTACAACTTCACGGCCCTCGAGCAGAACGCCGCCCGCGTCGCCGGCGAGTCCGACGTCGTCTACGCGATCGTGCTCGACGCCGAGGGGCGCGTGGCCGCGCACAGCCGTCACGCCGCGGCCGTGGGGACAATCTCCGAGCGGAAGATGGATCGGCGCGCGCGCGAGTCGCTGGTGCCCCTGATACAGGAGACGCGGGTCGACGGGGGCGAGCCGGTTCTCGACTTCACCGAGCCCATCCTCGTGCAGGGCCGGCGCTGGGGCACGGTACGTGTCGGGCTCTCCCGCCGCCGGATGGACGCGGAGCTGCGCGCCACGCGCCTGGAGCTGCTGGCGATCACCGGCGGCGCCCTTCTCCTCGGCGGGCTCGCCGCCGCGCTCGTGGCGCGGCGGATCTCGCGGCCCGTCGAGCAGCTCGCGGCGAGCGCGATGGCGCTCTCCCGCGGCGAGCCCGTGCCGCCGATCGAGCCGGTGACCCACGACGAGATCGGTCGCCTGGCCACCGCGTTCAACCACATGGCCGCGCAGATCGTCAAGGCCCACGGAGCGCTCGGGGATACGAATCTGGAGCTGCGCCGCCGGCTCGACGAGCTCGCGGACCTCAAGTCGTATACCGACAACGTGCTGGCGTCACTCCCGAGCGGCATCGTCACGGTAGACCTCGACGGACGCGTCGTGACGCTGAACCCGGCCGGCGAGCTCATGACCGGTTTCTTCGCCGGCGAGATCGCCGGTCGCTACTGCAGCGAGGTCTTTGTCGGGACGCCGGAGATCGCCGAGACGCTGATGGAGACCATCGGCACACGCATCGCGTCGCCCGGCGTCGCGTGCACGTTCCGGCGCCGGAACGGCCGCTCGGTGCCCGTCGAATTCAGCGCGGCGCCGCTCCGGGGCGGCGACGGCAAGGAGCACGGTGTCATCGGCGTCCTGCGCGACCTCACGGTCGTTCGCGAGCTGGAGCAGCGTCTGCAGCGGTCGGACCGGCTCGCCGCGCTCGGCGGCCTCGCCGCCGGACTCGCGCACGAGATCCGCAACCCCCTGACGTCACTGCTGACGTTCAGCCGCCACCTGTCGCGCCGGTTCGACGATCCCGGGTTCCGCGAGAAGTTCCAGTCGGTCGTACCGCGTGAGCTCGAGCGCATCAACGGCATCGTCGAGCGGCTGTTGGAGCTCGCCCGTCCGACGCGGCTGCATTTCACGCCGGTGCGTCTGGGCGCGCTGCTGGAGCGTGTCATCGAGCTCCACGCGGACGAGCTGGAGGGGAAGCGCGTCCAAGTGCGGCGCGAATTCGCGCGCGACCTGCCCCAGGTGTGGGCGGACCAGGAGGCGCTCTACCAGGCGCTGCTGAACCTGGTCCGCAACGCGCTCGACGCGATGCCCCGCGGCGGCCGCCTCGTGCTGCGCGCGGGCTGGAGTGACGCGGGCGACGTGCTCCTCACCGGGCGGGGCGGCTCGGGCCGCCGTGTGCGGATCGAGATCGACGATACGGGCGAGGGGATCGCCCCCGCCGACTCCGAGCTCGTCTTCAGCCCCTTCTTCAGCACGAAGGCCAGCGGGACCGGGCTGGGGCTCGCGCTCACGCACAAGATCGTCGAGGATCACGGCGGCACGATCGACTTCCGCAGCGCTCCGGGCGTCGGCACGACGTTCCGGATCCTGCTGCCGCTCATCCCCGAGAGCCCCGTGGAGGGCCCCGGCCATGGCCACGGCGTCTGAGCGACGGCCCGGCGTCGGCGACACACCCGCCGACGACACCGCGCTCGGGACCGAGCTGGGCCGGGCGCAGGCGCGCATTCGCGAGCTGGAGGAGCAGTTGCGCGAGGCGCGGCGGCTCGAGTCGCTCGGCCGCCTCGCGGGCGGCGTCGCCCACGACCTGAACAACGTGATGGCCGTGATCTCGGGCTTCACGGAGATCATGCTCCGCCGGATCGGCCCCACGGACCCGCTGCGGGCCAATGCCGAGTCCATCCGCAAGGCGGCCGCCTGGGGCGTGAACCTTGCCCGCAGCGTGCTTGCGTCTGGCCGCGCCGCCGCCCAGGTGCAGCCGGCCGTGGACCTCAACGTCGTCGTCGCCAACGTCGTCCGCGCGCTCGGGCCCCTGCTCGGCGATCACGTCCGGGTGGAGCTGCGGCCCGGGCGGGCTCTCGGAGGCGTGAGTGTCAGCCCCGGCCAGCTCGAGCAGATCATCATGAACCTGATTCTCAACGCCCGTGACGCGATGGAGCACGGCGGGCGGCTCGGCGTCGAGACCGCCAACACCGTGCTCGACGGGCGGCCCGCGGTACGGCTCAAGATTGGCGACACGGGGTGCGGGATGGACGAGGCCACGCTCTCGCGCGCCTTCGAGCCCTACTTCACGACGAAGCCGGCGGGCAAGGGCACGGGCCTGGGCCTCGCAACGGTCTTTGGCATCGTCGCCCAGCACGGAGGCCGCGTGGACGCCGCGAGCACGGTCGGGGAGGGGTCCACGTTCACGGTCGATCTGCCCCGCGTGGCGGAGCCCGGCAGCGGCGCGCCCCCGCCTGGGTCGGAGACGCAGGCGACGGTGCTCGTCCTCGAGAGCGAAGCCGGCGTGCGCGAGCTGATCGGCGAGATCCTCGAGATCCACGCCTACCGTGTGCTGTCCGCGAGCGGCTTCGACGACGCGCTGGCCGTCGCGGCCGCGCACCCCGGGCCCGTGCACCTCGTCATCGCCGACGTCATGGTCCCCGGCGTGCGCGACGGGCGACTGCTCGAGCGGTTGCTCGCGACGCGGCCCGGGATCCGCGTGCTCTACGCGTCGGGCGAGCTCGAGGACAGCCTGGAGGAGTTCGCGCGAGACCGTGGCCCGCGAGTCTTCCTGCACAAGCCGTTCACCGTGGACGCGCT
>JBOHQB010000579.1:0-3011 GCA_050731995.1 Candidatus Rokuibacteriota bacterium | reverse complement strand
CCTCACAGCCCCACGTCGCCGAGGAATATACGCTTGACCTCGTCCGACCGGAGCAGCTCCCCCGACGGCCCGCTCAGGATGGTGCGGCCGGATTCGAGGACGTACCCGCGGTCGGCGAGCCGCAGCGCCAGCTCCACGTTCTGCTCGATGAAGACGATGCCGATGCCCTGCTCGTCCCGGATGCGCCGCATGAGGCCCCCGATCTGCGCGACGACGAGCGGGGCCAGCCCCAGGAACGGCTCGTCGATCATGAGCAGGCGCGGCCGGGCCATGAGCCCGCGCGCTATCGCGACCATCTGCTGCTCGCCGCCCGAGAGCGTGTGCGCGAGCTGGGCGCGCCGGGCGCGCACGACGGGGAACAGCGACGCGACCCGCGCGTGCGACTCGGCGCGGGGCGGGCGCGCCCGGGGGTTGTGGGCGCCGAGCAGCACGTTGTCGAGCACGGTGAGGAACGGAAAGAGGCGGCGCCGCTCGAGCACGTGCGCGATGCCGTGGCCCGGCGCGCGGTGCGCCGGCAGCCCGTCGATGCGCCGGTCGAGGAACGTGATGCGCCCGGCGAGCGGCTGCACGAGCCCGGAGATCGTGTTCATGAGCGTGGACTTGCCGGCGCCGTTCGGGCCGAGCACGCAGACGAGCTCGCCCGGATTCACGCGGAGCTCGGCCCCCCACAGCACCTGGAAGTCGCCGTAGGCCACGTCGAGCCCCTCGACCGTCAGCAGTGGGGTCGTCTGCAACGGTCCGCTCGCCGCCGACGGCCCCGTCACGGGACGAACGCCTGACCGAGATAGGCCTCGACCACCCGACGATCGCGCGCCACCGCGTCGGGCGGACCGTCGGCGATGACCTCGCCGAGGTGGAGCGCGACGATGCGCTGCGCGACCGCGGTGATCACCCGCATGTTGTGCTCGATCACCAGCAGCGTGAGGCCGCCCGCGTGCAGGTCGCGGACGAGACGAACGAGCTCGGGGATCGTCCGCTGGTCCACACCGCCCGTTACCTCGTCGAGCAGCAGGATGCGCGGCTCGGTGGCGAGCGCGCGCGCCAGCTCGAGGCGCTTGCGCTGGCCGGTGGAGAGCGTGCGGCCGTGCGCGTCGGCCTTCTCGGCGAGCCCCACCTTCCGGACCAGCTCGTGCGCCCGCTCGCGCGCGTGGGGCACGTCCTTCGTGCGCGTGAGGGCGCCGACCATGACGTTCTCGAGCACGGTGAGCCCCTGGAAGGGCCGCAGCTTCTGGAACGTCCGCGCGACGCCGCGCCGGCACACCACGTCCGGCGAGAGACCGGTGAGCCGAGCGCCGTCGAGCCGGACCTCGCCCTCGTCGGGGTGGTAGAAGCCGGTGATGATCTCGAACAGCGTCGACTTGCCCGCGCCGTTCGGCCCGATGATCCCGACCAGCTCGCCCGGCGTCACGTCGAACGAGATGGAGCGGTTCGCGACGATGCCGCCGAACCGCTTGGACACGCCGGCGACGGACAGGAGGCTCACGGCGCCGCCCGCGCGACGGCGCGCCGGCGCAGCCGGTCCGCGATCCACCCGACCAGGCCCTGCGGGACCCACCGCACCATCACCATGAGCGCGCAGCCGTAGACGATGAGATAGATGCCGACAAACCCGGCGCCGATGCCCCCGAACTGCGCGCGCAGGTACGTCTCGACGGTCGTGACGAGGGCCGCGCCGAGGAAGGGCCCGAGCGCCGTGCCGAGCCCGCCGATGATGGCCGCCAGCGCGAACTTGATCGAGAGGTCCACCGAGAAGACGTAGAAGGGATCGACGAACCCGATGTACTGGGCCCACAGGGCGCCGCACGCGGCGGTGAGCGCGGCGCTCACACAGATGGCGGCGACCTTCAGCCACCGCGCCGGCACGCCGAGCGACAGCGCGGCGTCCTCGTCCTCGCGCACCGCCACCAGCTGGTAGCCGCGGCGCGACCGATCGAGATAGATCTCCACGAGCCAGGCGAGCACCGCGAGCACCAGCACGATCCAGACCCAGATCCGCTTGTCCGCGATGCCGAGGGTCCAGAAGCCGGGGCGGAACGGGACGGGAATGCCCTCGGAGCCGGCGGTGAAGCCACGCCAGCGGCTGCCGACGATTAGCAGCACCTGGGAGAAGGCGATCGTCGCGAGCACGAAGTACGGGCCGCGGAGGCGGTTCGACAGGTATCCGATGACGAGTCCGATGGCCATCGCGACGAGGGCGCCGACGGCGACGCCGAGCCACGGCGACAGCCCCCGGGTGCTGAGCAGCGCGGCAGCGTAGGCGCCCAGGCCGAAGAAGGCGGTATGGCCGAGCGAGATCTGGCCGGCGTAGCCGCCGGCCACGTTCCAGGCGGCGGCGCAGGTCCCCCAGATCAGGATCAGGACGAGGCTATCGAGGAGGAACGCGTCGCGCACGACGAGCGGTACCAGCCCCGCCACGGCGAATAAGACGGCCGCGGGCGCGACCGCGCTCACGTGCCGAGCGCCTCGGCGCCGCGCTGCCCGAAGAGCCCGGCGGGCCGCACGACGAGGATCGCGATGAAGAGCAGCAGGTAGAGCACTTCCTTCCACGCCGTGCCGATCACGTACGAGCCGGCCACCTCGACTGCGGCGACCACCAGCGCAGCGATCAGCGCGCCCGCCATGTCGCCGAGGCCGCCAAGGACGACGGCGACGTAGGCGATCAGCACGAACTGCAGGCCCGCGGTCGGGTACACGGGGTAGACCGGCGCCAGCAGCACGCCGGCCGCGCCGACGCAGGCGATGCCGACGGCCCAGGTGACCGCGTAGACCCGGTCGGTGTCGATGCCCATGAGCGCCGAGGCATCGCGGTCCTGCGCCGTCGCGCGCATGACCTTGCCGATGTACGACCAGCGCATGAACCCGAAGAGCCCGGCGGTGAGGCCGACGGCGACCGCGAACGCGACGACCTGCGCCACGTTGAACGCGGCGCCGCCGATCCGCACGACGACCGCGTAGTAGTCGGTGCGCACGAAGCGGGCGTCGGCGGTCCACAGCACGAGGGCCAGGTTCTG
>JBOHQB010000578.1:0-17498 GCA_050731995.1 Candidatus Rokuibacteriota bacterium | reverse complement strand
TCATCGGCTCGAGCCTGGCGAAGTGGGCGGTCGCGTTCCTCTTCATCCCGGCCTTCTACCGGCACAATGTCACGACGATCTACGAATTTCTCGCCCACCGCTTCGGGCGCGCGAGCCAGGTCACGGGGTCGCTCTTCTTCTTCGTGACGCGCCTGGCCGGCTCGGGCGTACGGCTCATGGCCGCGGCCCTCGCCGTGTCGATTCTGCTCGGCTGGGGGCTCGTCCCGACCATCGCGGTCTTCGCGGTCGTCTCGATCGTCTACATCGCGCTCGGCGGCGTGACCGCGGTCGTGTGGACGAACGTCTTCCAGGCGTTCGTGTTCCTGGTCGCCGGCGCCGCCACCGTCGTCTGGATCGTGGCTCAGGTGGACGGCGGCCTCGGCGCGGTCTTCGCGACGGCCGAGGCGGCGGGACGATTGTCCGTGATCAACTGGGGGCCCGCCCCGGGTGCGCCGGACTTCCTGAAGCGCGTGCTGACGGACCCGAACATCGTGTGGATCGCGGTGCTGAACGGCCTCGTGGGCTCGATGGCGGCGTTCGGCACCGACCACGACCTCATGCAGCGGCTCCTCGCCGTCGAGACGCGCCGCGCGAGCCAGCGGACGCTCTCGCTCACGCCGCTCGGCACCGCGGCCACGCTGGCGATCTACCTCACGCTCGGCTCGGCGCTCTTCACGTTCTATCACCAGCACCCGGGGCTGCCCGTGTCGAGGCCCGACGAGATCCTGCCGCACTTCGTGGGCCAGGTGATGCCGCCATTCTTGAGAGGCCTGATGCTCGCGGCGATCGTGCTCGCCTCGATCGACTCGCCGCTCGGCTCGCTCGCCGCGTCGTTCGTGACCGACATCTACCGGCCGCTCGTCGCCCCCGGCCGCGCCGAGCGCCACTATCTCTGGGTGTCGCGGGTGAGCGTCGTCGCCTTCGGCATCGTCCTGGGCATGATCGCCTGGACGTTCTCGTTCTTCGACCAGATCCTCTGGCTCGCGTTCAAGATCGCGGGTGTCACGTTCGGCTCGCTGCTCGGCGTGTTTCTCCTCGGCCTCCTGACGCAGCGGCGCATCGCCGACCGCGCCAACGTCGTCGCGATGATCACGATGGCGCTGGTGAACCTGGCGCTCCTGACGCTTTCCGAGACGGGCGTGCTACCGTTCGCCTGGTCATGGCTCGTGATTCTCGGCACGGCCGGCACGATGCTGCTGGCCCTCGGGCTCACCGCGCTCGCGGGTGGCGACGCGGAGTGAGCCGGGGAGGTTCGGAGGGGGTCGCCCCCTCCGACTTCAGTAGCCGAGGCGCGCGACCACCGCGCGGAGCTGGCAGTCGCGGAAGCCGTACGCCGTGATTCCGAGAACGCCCGGCGCCAGGAGTGCTGCGTCCCACGGGTCGCGCAGCAAGACGACCGCGAGCGCGCGCGCCCGCTGCTGCACGCGGTCGAGGAGCGCGCGGTTCGACGGGTAGAGGTGGGCGTCGAAGAGGAAGAGCACCGTCGCGCCGGCGCCCGCGGCGCGGTCCGCCGCCTCCACGATCTCCGTGTCCGACGGTTCGACCGCGACGACCAGCGGCTCGCACCGGACGCCGACGGGCGCGAACGCGCGCTCCACCCACCCGGCCTCGCTCTGAAGTGCGTCCTCGATCGTGATGCGGGGCGCCAGCTCGGAGAAGCGCGGGACGATCACGCACACGCGGCCGTTGAGCGCGCGCCGCCAGCCCGCCGGCCGCACGCCGAGCTCCGTCACCGCGCGCGTCGCCATGGCCATCGCGAGCGCGGCGCCGTCCGTCTCGGCTGCGGGCACGCCGCCCTCCGCGCGGGCGGCGCGATGGCCGCGCAGGCGTCGCACGCGCTCGACGGCTGCCTCGAGGTCGTGGCGAGGCAGGCGCTTCGCGCGATAGGCGTCCACGAGCGCCTCGGCCGCGGCGCGCTGCGACGGCTCGGTGTGACAGACGAGCAGGAGGTCGTGCCCTGCCGCGGCGGCCCGCACCGTCGCCTCGCCGATCGGGCACGTCTGGGTGACGGCGCCCATCTCGAGGTCGTCGGAGACAATGACCCCCCGAAAGCCGACCTCGCCGCGCAAGAAATCCTCGACGATCAGGCGTGAGAACGTCGCCGGGACGCCGGCGGGGTCGAGGTGCCTATACACGGGATGCGACGTCATGACGCACTCGACCCCCGCCGCGATCGCCTCGAGGAACGGCGGCAGGTGCGTGGCGTGCATCTCGTCCCACGTCGAGTCGATCGTCGGCAGCGTCAGGTGCGCGTCGAGCGGGGAGTGGCCCTTGCCGGGAAAGTGCTTCACACACGCCGAGAGCCCGCCCTTCCACATGCCTCGGATGCGTGCGACACCGCAGCGCGCGACGAGACCTGGATCCTTGCCGTAAGAGCGGGTGCCGATGTTCGGGCTGTAACGCTCCGTGAGGACGTCGAGCACGGGTCCCAGGTTCAGGTCCACCCCGAGGCGCCGCAGCTCGCGCGCCTCGATCAGCCCCTGGCGGTGCGCGAACGTCTCCTCGCCCGAGGCGCCCACGGCGAGGTTGTCGGGAAAGATCGTCACGCCGCGGCCGAGCATGATCACGCGCCCGCCCTCGTGGTCCGTTCCGACCAGCAGCCGCCGCCCGAGCGCCGACTCCAGGCGCTCGAGCAGCGCGAGCAGCTGCGCGGGACTCTCGAAGTTCCGGCGATAGAGGATCAGCCCGCCGGCGCGGGTGTCGCTGAAGAGGCGGATGTCCGCGTCGCGGAGGCTCGGGCCGGCGAGGCCAATCATCAGACGCTCGCCGACCAGGTCCTCGAGGCTGCTCATGGGGGCAGCGTCATTATAGGACGCGCGTGCGTCAACCCTTCGACGCTGCCCTCGCCGCCCGGCGGCACCCACCCGCCCGCAAGTACCCGTTCCCGTGGCGAATTGCCCGGGCCGCCGGCGGTGGCACATCCGCTGCACCATGCGTACCGGACGTGGCTGTCGGAGTGACCGGCGGCGAGCCGCCGGCGCGCGACCGGCGCGGGGCGCACGAGGGCAGTCGCGGGAGGATGTGGTCATGGGCAACGTGACGAACCTCGCAGCGCTCCTGCTGTTCGGAGCCGTGGTAGGCGCCTCGCCCGCGCCGTCGCAGGCTCCCATCGAAGGGGCGTACGAGCGGCTGTCGCCCGGACATCAGCTGGTGGCGCGCGCGCTCTTCGAGGCGCAGGTCGTGCCGGGGCCGACCGCGAAGCGCGGCGCCCGGATGCTGACCCTCGACGAGATCGCCGCGCGGAAGCAGAGCGGGGAGGGCTGGGGCCGGATCTTCAACGACATGCAGGCGCGCGGGCTCGTGCGTGAGCGGTCCATGCTGGACCTGCTCGCCCGCCACGAGCGCGCGCAGGCGCCGACGGCGGCGGCCGCAGCCACCGCGACGGCGACGCTCGCGGGCTATCGCACGAGGTAGCCGCGCGCCGGAGAGGAATCGCACTGATGAACAGCTGGAACCCGTGGAAGGTGACCGCGATCTCGATGTTCGTCGTCCTCGTTGTGGCGCTGATCACGGGGATCGTGGTCGCCGGCTTCACCGGATCGACGCAGGCCGACCGGAGGGAGGCGCCGGCGACGAAGCCCGCCGCCGCGCCGCGAGTCTCATCGGGCCCGCCGCCGGCTCCCGTCGCGCCGCCACCGGCGGTCGTCCCGACACAGGCGGCCGTGGAGGCGTGCAACCGGTACGCCGCCGAGCACGTTCCACAAGACAGGACGAAAGAGGTGCTGACGGACACGGCGATCGGCGCGGTGGCCGGCGCGGCGGTGGGCGCTGCGGGCGGCGCGATCGCCGGAGGCGGCAAGGGCGCGGGCAAGGGCGCCGCGATCGGCGGCGTCGTCGGCGCCACCGGCGGTGCGCTGTACGGCCTGAACGAGAATCGGAAGAACGACGAGCGCTACCGCGCGGCGTACAGAGCCTGCATGCGGTCGAAGGGCTACGCGGGCTGACAGGCCATGAAGACGATGCTGTCCGTCGCCGTCGCGCTCGCGCTGCTCGGCGCGGCGAGCGCGCCGGCACACGGGGCGGACGACTCCAAGGTGAAGGCGGCGACGCGCCAGGTGGATCGGGGCGCGCACAAGATCGGCGACGGCAAGATCGGCGAGGGCGTGGAGGAGACGGCCAAGGGTGTCGGCAACACGGTCGTCGAAGGCGCCAAGTTCACCGGCGAGAAGCTCAAGGATGCGGGCAGGGCCGCCGAGAAGCCGGCGAAGTCGTCGTGGGAGAGCGTCAAGAGCAGCGCCGTCGCCTTCGGCCACTCGGTCCGCGACTTCTTCACAAATCTGTTCTCGAACTAGAAGTCATTTGGCGCTCACCGACGCGCAGTGGGAGCGGATTCGACCGCCTCCGCAAGCTCCGAACCCACCGCGCCCAACGCCCTCACGCCCTCGGACATCACGAGCCGTGAGCGGCCGGCCCCGGGCGCGAGCCCCCGCCACTGGGCCTGGGCACACTTGATGCGGCGGGCCTTCGACGTCGATGTCCTCGCCTGCCCTCGGGGCGGCGGCCGCCGGCGCCTGGTCGCGGCCATCGACGACCCCCACGTCATCCGGCAAATCCTGACGCGCCTCGGGCTGCCCGCCGATCCTCCTCGGCCTGATCCGCCGCAGCCTCCCCCGGCGGAGTCAGGGAGGCTCCGCGCCGACGTGCTCGCCTGACCTGCCCGGCGCCTCGCGCCGTCGCAGTCTCCGCCGTGACCGCGCGGGTCTCTCCGAACGCCGCCCCACAACCTCGCGCTTGACTTCCCCTTTGTCCGCACTGTATCGAGGGGGAAGGCTCACGATGGGGAATCGCTCCCGTTCGTGTCTGGCCCCGGGGCAGGTCGCGGCCGAGCGTGCCGGGTCTGATAACGGCGGCCGTTCTGTCGCCCACGCCCCCTTTATCCTTACGCTCCGATGCGCGAGCGCTGGGGCGGCGCGCCGCTCGCGTGATAGAGTCCCGGCACTACCGATCGGCCCCTAGGAGGACGTCATGGCCGCGCTGACGATCACGCCGGTCCACCCTGCGCTCGGCGCCCGCGTCGAGGGCGTGGACCTCGCCGCGCCGATGGACGAGGCCCCCTTCCGCCGCATCCACGACGCGTTCCAGGAATACTCGAGCGTCGGCGTCTAACAGGCAGCCCCAGTCCAAAGGAGGATCTCATGCGTACGTCCACCATCGGCATCGCCCTCGCCCTGCTGCTCGGCCTGACGAGCACGCTCGCCCACGCCCAGTCCTGGCGCCCGCCCGCCGACAACCAGCGCTGCCCGTCGAAGTGGGGCGCCGGCGACGAGCGTGGCTCCGCCAACCACATGAAGCCGGCCACGCTGCTGCGCGCGGCGACGCTCATCAAGACCGGCGAGACGGTCGAGCTCGGGCACGAGCTCTCGCCCGCCGGGCCGTTCTTCGGCACGCGGCGCTTCGACATCCACACCAAGCGCACGTTCATGAACCCGCAGGCCAACCGCCGCGGCAGCAACGAGGAGACCCTCATCAGCGAGATCGGCCAGGTGGGCACGCAGCTCGACGGCTTCGCCCACCAGACCATCGGCGACAGCCTCTACAACTGCTTCAAGCAGGACGACATCTCCAGCCGCGGCGGCTTCACCAAACTCGGCATCGAGAAGGTCGGCACCATGATCACCCGCGGCGTCCTCATCGACGTGGCCGGGCTCAAGGGCGTGGACATGCTGGGTGACACGTACGAGATCACGCCTCAGGACCTGCAGCAGGCGCTCGCCAAGCAGGGCCTCACGATCCAGCCCGGCGACGCCGTCATCATCCACACCGGCTGGGGCAAGTTGTGGGGGAAGGACAACGCGCGCTACGTGAAGTCCTGCCCGGGCATCGGCATCGCCGCCGCCGAGTGGCTGGTCAAGCAGGATCCGATGATCATCGGCTCCGACAACTGGCCGATCGAAGTGGCGCCGAACCCCGACAAAGAGATCTCGCTGCCCGTCCACCAGATCATGCTGCCGATCAACGGCATCCACATCCTCGAGAACATGAAGCTGGACGAGATGTCGGCGAAGAAGGTCTACGAGTTCGCGTTCGTGATGCAGCCGCTCAAGCTCAAGGGCTTCTCCGGCGCGTCGGTGGCGCCGATCGCCATCCGCTAGGGCGAGCCCGGCGCGGCTAGGCGAGCGACTTCCGCACGAAGGCGCCCGCGTCGAACTGTTCGGCGACGCGGGCGTCTTCCTCGAGCAGGGTGTCGCTGTCTACCTCCGCGAACTCGATGGCGCCCATGTCGGCGAAGGCCTTCTGCACCGTCTCGCCCCAGAGGCCGATGTCATTCACGGTGGGCACGATCCGGCTGAACCGGCGCTTGCGGAAGAGGCGCATGTTCTCGGAGCTCATGGCCACCTCGATCGCCTCCTTCACGGGCGGCCCGAGGTTCTCCCACAGCTCCTTCTGATTGAAGCGGTCGCGCATGTGGTAGCACGCCTCGACCGCGAACTCCTCGCGCTCGGCGCGCTCGGCGTCGGAGAGCTGCGGGTAGTAGTCGCGCAGGGCGAGCCGGCCGAAGGCGACGCGGCGCGCCTCGTCCTGCATCACGTAGGCGTTGACGGAGGCGGCCAGCCGGTTCTTCGCATAGTCGCGGATGCGCTGGAAGGCGGCCAGGGCCAGCCCCTCGATGAGGATCTGCATGCCGAGGTAGGTCATGTCCCAGCGCCGGTCGGTCATCACGGTCTTGAGCAGCGAGCGCAGGCCGGGCGTGATCGGGTACGCGATGCCGAGCTTCTCGTTGAGGAGCCGCGCGTAGGCTTCCACGTGGGGTGCCTCGTCCATGACCTGAGTGGCCGCGTAGAACTTCGCGTCGAGATCCGGGACCGTCTGCACGATGCGCGCGGCCGCCATCAGCGCCCCTGTATCGAGGGGGGAGGCTGTATGCTCGAGCGTGGGCGCAGTGAGCATCGTCGCTCCTTTACTGGTAGTAGTCCCGTCCGCGGAGATGTTCGTGGGCGGGGGGGGGGAGGGTGAGTGGCGGAGGGGCCGCGGGCACCGCGAGCCGGTCCAGGTCGTGCTTGAGGATCGAGTCGACGTGGCGATAGGAGCGTGCCTCGACGGCGCCGGCGCGGGCGCAGGCGGCCTCGAGCCGCTCCGGGCCGTAGCGCTTGGCGACCATCATTCGCGCCCGTTCGAACAACACCCAGGCGACCGATCAAGATGGTCGATGCCTGCGCCGCTATCGCCGGCGCTGGATCGTCGAGCGCACGATCGGATGGCTCGGCAACTTCCGTCGACGGACGGTGCGCTATGATCGGTTGCTGGCGACCTACGGTGGCTTCTTTCATCTTGCCTGCGCCCTGCTCGTCCTCAGACGGGTTTTGAAATGACTTCTAGCGGGTCCGCCGTCCGTCGTACAGGAGCGCGGGCGCGCGGCGGCGCTTCCAGGCGGCGAGGTCGCGCGCCCAGCCGCGCTCGAGGCTCGTCGGCGTGGCGCCGCGCTCGAGCGCCCGGCGGATCGCGTCGGTGCCGAGCAGGATGTCGATCGGCAGCCGCCGCCGCTCGAACTCGTAGGGCGGACGCTTCCAGGCGAAGCGCCGTCGCCCGAGCCGTCGCGCCGTCGCGATCATGCCGAGCGTCGTCAGGAACGGCTTGAAGCGCTTGCGATCCATCACGTGGATCTGGACGCCGCCGCACGATCGTCCCGCCCACTTGTGAAAGGTCGGCGTGAAGCGCGTCGGGCGGAACGCGACGCCCGGCAGCCGCAGCCGCTCGAGCGCCTCCGCCCACGCGGGGCCGTCGAGCCAGGGCGCGCCCACCAGCTCGAAGGGACGGGTCGTGCCTCGCCCCTCGGAGAGGTTCGTGCCCTCGATGAGGCAGCCGCCCGGATAGACGCGCGCGGTGTCCGGGGTCGGCATGTTCGGTGAGGGCGCGACCCACGGCAGGTCCGTGTCCTCCCACTGCATCGCGGGACGCCAGCCGCGCATGGGCACGACGGTGAGCCGGCAGGGGACGCCGTGGTCGCGCCGCACCCAGCGCGCGACCTCGCCGATCGTGAGCCCGTGGCGCGCCGGGAGCGGGTGGAGCCCTACGAACGACGCGAACCGGGGGTCGGGAATGTTGCCCTCGACGACCTCTCCGCCGAGCGGATTCGGGCGGTCGAGCACGATCACCTCGACGCCTGCCCGGCCGCACGCCCGCATCGCGAGCGCCATCGTCCACTGGAAGGTGTAGTAACGCGCGCCGACGTCCTGCAGGTCCACCACGAGCGCGTCGAGACCGCGCAGCATCGCCGCCGTCGGCTCACGCCGCGCGCCGTAGAGGCTGACCACCGGGAGTCCGGTGACGGCGTCGCGCGTGTGGGCGATGCGGGCATGATCCTGCCAGCCGCCCCAGAGTCCGTGCTCGGGCGCGAAGAGACGCACGAGCCGCGCGCCGCGGAGGTCGGCGAGCAGCGTCGCCGCGTGCTCGAACCGCCGCGTTACCGACGCCTGATGGGCGAGGAGACCGACGCGGCGGCCGCGCAGGAGTGCGGGACGCCGGGCGAGGAGGACCTCCAGACCGGTCTGAACGGTAGGCACCGCGCCGATAGTATAGGATGCGCGCCATGGCCGGCCGGGTGCGCTACGAGCGTCTGGCGACCGAGCGGCGCAACCCGCGCTCGCGCGATCTCGACCGTCTCTCGCCGCGCCGGATCGCCGCCCTGATGAACCGCGAGGACGCGCGGGCCGTGCGCGCGGTGGGGCGCGCCGGCCGCGCGATCGCGCGCGCGGTGGCGCTGATCGTGCGCTCGCTGCGCGCGCGCGGGCGGCTCGTCTTCGTCGGGGCCGGTACGTCGGGCCGGCTCGGCGTCCTCGAGGCCGCCGAGTGCCCGCCGACCTTCGGCACGCCGCCGAGTCTCGTCCAGGCGATCATGGCCGGCAGCCGGGGCGCGGTGTTCCGCTCACGCGAGGGCGCCGAAGACGACGCGCGCGCGGCGTCGCGAGCAGTGCGCGGGCGCGTGCGGCGCGGCGACGTGGTCGTGGGCGTGTCGGCGAGCGCGGTGACGCCGTTCGCCCGCGCGGCGCTGGCGACGGCGCGGCGGCGCGGCGCGCGGACGGTGCTCGTGACCTGCAACCCGTCACGGCCCCGGGGCGTCGCCGCCGACGTTGTGATCGCGCTCGATCCGGGCCCGGAAGTCGTTGCCGGCTCGACCCGGCTCAAGGCGGGAACGGCGACCAAGCTCGTGCTGAACACGCTGACGACGGCGGCGATGGCGGGGCTCGGGCGTCTCTACGGCAACCGCATGGTGGACGTGCAGCCGCGCTCGCGGAAGCTCCGCGAGCGGGCCGCCCGGCTCGTCGCCGAGCTGGGGGGCGCCTCCCTCCCGCGCGCGCGTCGTACGCTCGCGCGCGCGGGAGGCCGCGTCAGGATCGCGGTGGTGATGGAGCGCCGGAATCTCTCGGCCGGTGGAGCTGCCCGCGCCTTGCGAGCGGCCGGAGGGTCCCTGCGCTCTGCTATAGAATCGCGGGGCCGGTGACGAAAGTTCCGGGGTTGCTCAGGGAGCGGCGGCCAGCACCCGCCGGCCCATCGGCGTGTCGCCGAGGCCGAAGAATCGGAGCGTGTTGCCGGCGGCGATCTTGAACGCCTCGTCGGCCGGCACGCCGGCAAAGAGCCGCTCGGCAAACGGGCGCGTGTTCGGCCAGTCGCACTCGATGTGCGGAAAGTCCGTCGCGAACATGATGTGGTCGACGCCCATGTGGTGGCGCAGCTCGACGGCCACGCGCTCCACGTGTTGCACGCTGAAGTGGACGTGCTGCCGGACGTAGTCGCTCGGCCGCTGCTTGAGCGGCTTCACGTGGAGGAGGCGCTCCGCCCAGTGACGGTGCCGCTCGTACCAGTAGTCCGCCTCTTCCATCCAGAACGGCACCCAGCCCAGGCGTGTCTCCGCGAAGAAGATCCTGAGATCAGGTAGGCGGTCGAAGACGCCGCTCAGGATCAGCTGCGCCATGCTCAGCGCCGGTGGGATGCCGAGGAACGGCAGCGCGACCCACTCGACGATCTTCCGCGGTCCGAGCTTCTTGAGCACGTCCGGGTCGGCGCCCGGATACTCGAAGGTCGGCTGGGAGGCGCGGGGTCCGAGACGGTCGAAGCCGACGTGCACCGTGAGCGGCATCCTCGCGTCGATCGCGGCGGCCCAGAACCGGTCGTCCTCGGTCGTGGGGTACGACTTGCCGCTCGGGAACACGCCCAGGTTGACGCCCTTCAAGCCGAGCCGGGCGCAGTGCTCCAGCTCCGTGACGGCATCGTCGAGGTTCGTCCACGGGATGACGCCGAGCCCGATGAGCCGATCGCGCGACACCGGGCAGTACTCCTCGCCGAGCCAGTCGTTGTAGGCACGCACGGCGGCGCGGTACGCGCCGTCGTCCTGCATCGAGCGCCAGATGCGGGGCCCCACCTGCATGTTGGGGAAGAGCACCTCGGCGCAGAGGCCATCCATGTCCTGCTCGCGCAGCCGCTGCTCCGGCGGGCCCACGCCGGCGGTGTCTTCCACCGTCACGCCGAACGGCTGCCACGTCTCGTTCGTCCGGCCCGCGCGGAGGTCGAGGAACGGCACCGGATAGGGCGCCTGCCCGGGGACGAGGATCGCGTCACCGCCGTCCGGGAGCTTGATCGTGCGCGGCGCCTCCGCGCGATACTTCGCCGGCATCCGCGGCGTCCAGCGCTCGGGACGGACCTCGAGGTGACCGTCGCTGGAGACCAGGGGTGGAAGCGCGGACAGGACCATCGGAGTTCTCCCTTCCGTTGCCTCGCCGATCGGGAGAGGATCGATGAGGGGCAACCGATGGTCGCGTGCGCTCACGAGAGAGTCAAGCATCCGGTTCGTGCAGTCATCTTCGACTACGGCGGCGTGCTCCGCCGCGACGATCGTGAGACCTATGATGCCGTCGCCCGCGCGCTGGTCTTGCCTCGGGACTCCCTCTGGTCCGCGATCCACGACATCCCGGAGTATCGGCGCTCGCGCGAGGGTGCGATCGACCGCGCGACCTTCCGCGCGGCGGTGCGGCGCGCCCTCACCCTGATCGTCGGCGGCGGGCGGGCCGAGGCGGCGCTGGCGGCGCTCGAGCAGCACGTGGCGGACTTGCCCCCCGTGGAACCCGAGATGCGCGCGCTGCTGGAGCGGCTTCGGGGCGAGGGCCGGGTCAGGCTCGGCCTTCTCTCGAACGGGCCCCTCGGCTGGAGCCAGCGCCTAGGCCAGCTCGGTGTGACGCAGCTCTTCGACACCGTCATCGTCTCGGCGGACGCGGGACTCGCCAAGCCCGATCCCGCCGTGTTCAGGCTCGCTGCCGAGCGCCTCGGCGTCGAGCCCGCCGCGTGCCTCATGATCGACGATCAGCCCGGGCACCTGCCGGGGGCCGAGGCGGCGGGCCTGCGCACGCACCTGTTCGCCCACACTCACCATACCGACCTCGTCGCCAGGCTGGTGGCGGAAGGGGCCCTTGGTCGTGGCACGACTTGACGTTCGTCATCGGCGGCCTGATGCTCTTGCCGCGGAGGGAAGAGTCATGGGAGCGATCTTGGGCCTCGGCGTGACGCACGTGCCGCTCCTTGCCGGACGGGACGAAGACATGGCGAGGATCCTCAGGCGCGTGCTCCAGGACCCCGACCTGCCCGCGCGTTACCGGGAGCCCCAGGGCTGGCCGGAGCCGATGCGGCAGGAGTGGGGCGGAGACGAAGGCCTCGCCGCCGCGCGCCGGCATCGCGAGACGCTCGTCGCGTGGTTCCGCAAGGCGCGCCGCGCGCTGGACGCCTTCGCGCCGGACCTCGTCGTCGTTTGGGGCGACGACCAGTACGAGAACTTCAAGGAAGACATCATCCCGCCCTTCTGCGTGCTCGCGTACGATGCGATCGAGCACCGGCCGTGGGCCGAGGCGAAGTGGCCGAACGTGTGGGACGAGCCGAAAGAGACGACCTTCGCGTACAAGGGACATCGCGCTGCTGCGAAGGCGCTCGTCGGCGGCTTGCTCGACGCGGGGTTCGACGTGTCGTACGCGTACCGTCCGCTCCATCACCCGCTGGGTCACGCGTTCATGAACACGCTCCTGTTCTTGGACTACGATCGCCAGGGTTTTCCGTATCCGGTCGTGCCCTTCCCGGTGAACTGCTACGGCCGGCGCGTGATCGCGCAGCACGGCGGCGCCGGCACGCTCGCCGGGATGTCGGACGAGGAGCGGCTCGATCCGCCCTCGCCCGCGCCGTGGCGCTGCTTCGACCTCGGCCGCGAGTGCGCGCGTGTGCTCAAGGGCCGCCCGTGGCGCGTGGCGCTCGTCGCGTCGTCGAGTTGGTCGCACGCCTTCCTGACGCCGAAGCACCACTTGCTCTATCCCGACGTGGCGGCCGACCGCGCGCTCTACGAGCGGCTGCGCGCGGGGGACTGGGAGGCGTGGCGCGGGGCGCCGCTGGCGGCGATGGAGGAAAGCGGCCAGCAGGAGATGCTGAACTGGATGTGCCTCGCCGGCGCGATGGCCGAGCTCGGCCACCGGGCGCGAGAGACCGAGTTCGTGCAGAGCTACATCTTCAACTCGAATAAGGTCTTCGCGTTCTTCGCTCCCTGACCGCCGGGATCGCGAGACGCAGCCCCTCGGTCATCAGATCGATCTCCGGGCGCGTCACGGTGAGCGCCGGCATGAACCGGAGCAGGTGGGGCCGCGGCGCGTTGAGCAAGAGACCTCGACCCTCCCAGCCCGGATGCCGCTCGAGCTCGTCGCGCGCGTAGTCGACGACGGCGGGAGCCAGATCCGTACCGAGGTCGAGGGCGCGCAGCAGCCCGAGGCCGCGCTCGTGCGACAGCCCCAGCGTGCCCACCTGCTCGCGTAGCCTCGCGCTCAGGTACTCGCCCGTCGCCGCGACCTCCGGCAGGAAGCCGGGCTCGAGCATCCGCGACAGGACGGCGGATCCCACCGCGGTCATCAGCGGATTGCCGTTGTAGGTGCCTCCCTGGTCGCCGTGCTCGAACACGGCGACGTGTTCCTTGGCGCAAAACGCGGCGAGCGGCACGCCAGCGCCGATGCCCTTGCCGAGGGTCATGAGGTCCGGCGTCTCGCTCGCGTCACGCGCGAAGTGCTCGTAGGCGAAGAGCCGGCCGGTCCGGCCCATCCCGGTCTGGATCTCGTCGACGATCATCAGACACCCGCGCTCCGTGGCCAGCGCGCGGAGCGCGCGCAGGAACTGCCACGTCGCGGGAACGACGCCGGCCTCGCCCTGCACCGGCTCCACCATCACGGCGACGGTCTCGTCGCCGATGAGCCGGTCGACGGAGGCGATGTCGTTCAGCGTCGCCTTGGGGAAACCGGGTACCTGGGGCGCAAACATCGTGTCCCAGCCCGGCTTGCCGCTCGCCGACATGGTGGCGAGGGTGCGGCCGTGAAAGGCGCCGTCGAAGGTGACGATCTGCCAGGCGCCGCGCTTGAACCGGCGGCCCCACTTGCGCGCCAGCTTGATGGCGCCCTCGTTCGCCTCTGCCCCGGAGCTGCAGAAGAAGATGCGCTGGAAGCACGAGTGCGCCGTGAGCATCTCGGCCAGCCGCAGCGCGGGCTCGTTGTAGTACGCCGGGCTCGGCGTGATGAGTCGGCCGGCCTGGGTCGCGAGCGCGCGGACCACGACGTCCGGACAGTGGCCGAGCGCGTTCACGGCCCAGCCCTGGACGAAGTCGAGGTACTCCTTGCCCGCGTGGTCCGTGAGCCAGGAGCCGCGCCCCTCGACGAAGACCAGCTCGGGCCGCGCGGTGATGTCCATGAGCGCCCCGGTCGCGAAGCGGGCGACGGACCTGCTCACACCGACGCCCCGTAGGGATGGTCGTCGAAAACTTCCATGAGGCGCTCCGGATGACGCCCCTCGCGGAAGCCGTACCGCTCGTAGAGCCCGTGGGCGTCGCGCGTGAAGAGCGTCCAGCGCCGGAGCCCCTGGAGGTCGGGGTGCGACATGATCGCGGCCATCAGGCGCGTGCCCACGCCGCGCCCGCGATGCGACTCGAGGACGAAGACGTCCGACACGTAGGCGTAGGTGGCCCGGTCGCTGATGACGCGCGCGAAGCCCACCTGGCGATCGCCCTCGAGCGCGCCGAAGCAGAGCGAGTGCTCGATGGCGCGCGCCACGACGTCGCGCGGAATCCCGCGCGCCCAGTAGGAGTTGACCAGGAAGCCGTGGATCGCGTCCAGGTCGAACCGTGACGGATCCGTCGTGACGACGATCATGCGCCCACCTGCTCGGCGCCCTTCCCCAGCGTCGTCGCGAGCCGCCGGGCCAGCGCGCGCGCCGCGCGCTCGCCCGGCGTGGCGACGAACACCGTGTCGTCTCCCGCGATGGTGCCGACGACCTCGGGCGGCGCCGCTTCGTCCAGCGCCCGCGCGAGCGGATGCGCGCCCGCGGGCGGCGTCCTGACGACCACGAGGGAGCCGGCCCGCTGAACCGACACGGCGAAGCCCGCCAGCGCGCGCAGCAGCCGGGCCTCGCGCAGCGGCGCGGGCGCGAACCGCGTGACGGCCGACTCGGGGGCCACGTACCCGAGCGGCGTCTTGGCCAGGCCGAGCACGCGCAGATCGCGCGACAGCGTGGGCTGGGCGACGTCGATGCCCCGCCGTCGCAGGAGCCCCCGCAGCTCCGCCTGCGACCGTACCGGCGCGGACCGAACGGCGTCCAGGATGGCCTCGTGGCGCCGGGTCGATCCCTGCGCCGCTGAATCTTGATTCATATGTAGGCATAAATATGCACGAAGCTGAGGATGGCGTCAAGTGGAGGCTCTCTAGGATCTAAGGAAGGAGTTGCTTACGGAAGAACGCCGCGATCTGGCGGTCGACGTCAGGCAACACCGCCCGATTGAAGCCGGGCGAGGCTGGATGCGGTTGGTGGGCAGTCTGCGTGCCCGCCTCCAGACCCTGATTTTGCGCGGCTCACGGAATGCTCAATCCTGTGCCAGACGCCGCCAACTGTTGTACAAGCTGATGCAGGTCCGCGTGTATGACGTCGATGCGTTGGCGGTCCGTCTTGTGAGGCCAATTCATGTGCCCGACGATATTACGGGGCAGGCGCACTTGTTCTAGTCGGGCAATCCATTGATCGATGTCGGGAATCACTGGCCGGAAGAGATGGCTATTGGCGGTGATGATCTTACTGAGATCAGAAAGAAATGCGTAGTAGATATCGTGCTTTCCCGGCGTACTGTGCCATGGCCGGTTCGCGTAGTCAGCCCTTCGACGTTGCACGCTGGCCTGGATTCCTGGATCGACGGCCACCGCCCACCAGTTCGTCCCGACCTGTGCTGTTAGAATAGAGTGCGCGATCACGCGAACCAAGTTCTCGATTGCGTACAACTTCCAATACACTCTCTGCCCGACAATCTTTCCCGCGGCGTCGACACGGGCTGGATCGAAAACATAGCCCCGAAAATCGTTGGCACCCGGCATCAGGCAGCTCGGCGGCGCTACTTCCGTGAGGCTTGAGGCTTCGACTTCCTCTTAGGTTTGCGGCGCGCCTCGTACAGAGACTGAGCAACTACCCCAGCAGTCGTCTGGAGCAGGTCAGCAATCTCCGTGTTGGTGAACCCCGCAAGATTCAAGTGGAGGGCCTTCTCCCGCTGCGGTGCTGACTTCAACTGTTGGAGCAACAGCAGGGCGAGCAGCTTTTCGGCACGATCTTCGGAAGGCATTTAACGCGCCCTCTTCTTTGACCGAAGATTCGACGTTAGCGTACGAATGGTTGCCGGGGAGGTATTCAAGACATCTGCGATGGTCTGATTGTCGAGGCCCGCGAGCTTGAGCAGTCTTGCGCCCTCCGTCACGCTCTTGTTGCTGGCAGCCTGAATCGCCTCCACCTTGAGAATCTGCGTTAGGAGCTCGATTAGCTTTTCGTCTGCCTTCATGGCGAGTCCTCGCTTGCGAGAGGTCTATTCGCTCCGCCGGGCGCTCTTCAGATGTTTCACGATAGCATTGACGCGGTTGATGCTGCAGCCTGCAATCTTTCGAATCTTCTGCTGAGGTACACCAGCAAGGCCGAGTTGCGTGATGAGGATATCCTTCAGAACTTCAGCGATCGCGTTTACGTCCGGCTGGCTCCTTTGAGATCTTGCCATCGATTACTCCTCCACGAGGGTTGTCGAAGCTGCCCAACTCCAAATTCGACAGGTCTGTATAACACCTATGACGCGGAAGGATCGCCACGTTGAAGCACAGCTGGCCGGGGTCGAGACCTCCAGCAGTCATATGATAAACAGACCGGGATATCCACCAACCACCAGGCAGCTGTTATCGACGTGGGCATGATAGTTCCCGGTGAGGGCGGCCGCAAGCCGAGGCGTCGCGCGCTCTCACGCGTGCGAGGGGCCGGCGGTGTCCTCGAGCCTGACAGGCGTCTTGCCGCGCAGGAAGTCGAAGTCCACGCCTTCGTTGGCCTGGAGCACGTGGTCCAGAAAGAGCCGGCCGTAGCCGCGCACGAAGTGCGGCGGCCGCGGCTTCCACGCGGCCTTCCGCTTCGCCAGCTCGGCGTCGTCCACGCGGAGCGTGAGCGTGCGCTTGGGGACGTTCAGCTCGATCTCGTCGCCGTCTTTCACGAGCGCCAGCGGACCGCCGACGGCCGATTCCGGGGCGACGTGGAGCACGACGGTGCCGTAGGAGGTCCCGCTCATCCGCGCGTCGGAGATGCGCACCATGTCCTTGACGCCCGCCTTCAACAATCGCGAGGGAATCGGTGCGGCGCCCCACTCGGGCATGCCGGGCGCGCCCCTGGGCCCGACGCGCTTGAGGACGAGGACCGAGGTCTCGTCGACCGGGAGACTCGGATCGTCGATCCGCGCGTGGAGATCGGCGTGGTCCTCGAAGACGACCGCGCGGCCGCGGTGAGTGAGCAGGTGCGGTGACGCCGCCGACTGCTTGAGGACGGCGCCGTCGGGGCAGAGATTGCCCGTGAGGATGACGGTGCCGCCCTCTTTGGCGAGCGGCATCGCGAGGGGACGGATCACGTCCTCGTTCCAGCATTTCGCGTCGGCGACGGTGTCGGCCATGGTCTTGCCGTTCACGGTGAGCGCGTCGCCGTGGAGCAGCGGCAGCAGCTCCTTCATCACGACCGGCAGCCCGCCCGCGTAGAAGAAGTCCTCCATGAGGTACTTGCCCGACGGCTTCAGGTTGACGAGGAGCGGCGTGGTGCGGGAGAGCTCGTCGAAGCGCGTGAGCGGGAGCGGCACGCCCGCGCGCCCCGCGATGGCGACGAGGTGGATGATCGCGTTCGTCGAGCCGCCGATCGCCATGTCGGCGCGGATCGCGTTGTCGAACGCCTCCGCCGTCAGGATCTCGGACGGCTTCGGGCCGCCGGCCTTCGCCATCTCGACGGCTTGGCGCCCGGCCATCTCCGCCATCGCGAGCCGTCGCGAGTCCGGCGCCGGGATCGCCGCGTTGCCGGGCAGCGTCATGCCGAGCGCCTCGGCGATCGAGGCCATCGTGGAGGCGGTGCCCATCACCATGCAGTGACCCACGGAGCGCGACATGCACGACTCGGCCTCGCACAATTCCTCGTCGGTGATGCGGTCGGCGCGCCGCTCGGCCCAGAGG
>JBOHQB010000577.1:0-2689 GCA_050731995.1 Candidatus Rokuibacteriota bacterium | reverse complement strand
GGCCAGCACCGCGCGCACAGCCTGGAAGAAGCCGACGTCGTCGCGAATTCGGAGCGCCTCTTCGTGGGGCACGGCGAGGGCGAAGGCCTTGGACAGTTCGGTGACGGCGCTCAGCAATCGCGGCTTGCCTTCCTCCTGAGCGAGGATGTGCTGCTGAGCGTTCGGCAAGGAGCTATCGTTGAAAGTTGTGGATGAGAGAGAACGGCGACGTACCCTTCTGGGGATGGTATGCAGTCAAACCCCAAGGCCCCGGTGTCACCCGGGGGAAAGGTACGCCACCAATGTTGAAGCTTATCACCGAGAGCACGGCAGCAGCGGATGAGGCGACGGCGGTCACCGCGACGCTCGATGACTTGGCCCGCGTCGGGGCGCAGCGCATGATCGCCGCCGCGTTGCAGATCGAGGTGGACGACTACCTGGCGCGCTTTCGGGACGAGCGAGACGCCACGGGGCACGCGGGCGTCGTGCGCAACGGGACGGCGCGGGCCCGGCCGGTCCTGACGGGCGTCGGGCCGCTCACGATCGCGGCGCCTCGCGTGAACGACCGGCGCGTGATCGACGGCGTGCGCCAGAAGTTTACGAGCGCGGTCCTGCCCCCGTACGTGCGGCGCTCGCCGCGGGTGGAGAGCGTGCTGCCGCTCCTCTACTTGCACGGCCTGTCGTCGGGCGACTTCCGGGAAGCGCTGCCGGCCCTGCTCGGGCCCGCCGCGGTCGGCCTGTCGTCCAGCGCCATCCTGCGCCTGACGAAGGTGTGGACCGCGGAGTACGAGGCCTTCCGACGCCGGGACTTGGTGGATCGCGACTACATCTACCTCTGGGCGGACGGCATCCACTTCCGGATCCGCCTGGAGGAGGAGCGGCTGTGCACGCTGGTCCTGATCGGCGTGCGGCCGGACGGCACCAAGGAAGTCGTCGCCCTCGAGGACGGGTATCGGGAGAGCGCGGAGAGCTGGCGCACCCTGCTGCGGGATCTCAAGCGGCGCGGGCTGCGGGCGCCGGTGCTGGCGATCGGCGACGGGGCCCTGGGGTTCTGGGCCGCCGTGCGCGACGTGTGGCCCGAGACCGCGGAGCAGCGCTGCTGGGTGCATCGGATCGCTAACGTCCTGGACAAGCTTCCCAAGGGTCTCCAGCCGCGGGCGAAGCAAGCGCTGCACGAGATCATGCGCGCCGAGACGCGCGCCAGCGCCGAGCGCGAGATCGCGCGCTTCGCGACGGAGTACGGCGCCAAGTATCCGAAGGCCGTCGCCTCGCTGACCGTCGACCAGGATCGGTTGCTGGCGCACTTCGATTATCCGGCCGAACACTGGAAGCATTTGCGCACCACCAACCCGATTGAATCGACGTTCGCGACGGTGCGCTTGCGCGAAGGGGTCACGAAGGGCGCCGGCTCGCGGACGGCCGGGTTGGTGATGGCGTTCAAGCTGCTGCAAGTCGCCGAAGGCCACTGGCGTCACATCGACGGCGCCGAGCTCGTGCCGCTGGTCCGCGCTGGTGTGAACTTCGAGGATGGAGTGCAGATCGAGCCGCAGAAGAAGCGGAAGAAGGCCGTCGCTTGATCTCGCTCAATCCACAACTCTTGACAATAGCTCCGAGCACGAGGAAGAAGGCTACAAACGCGAAGAGGCCGAGCAGGACCCCTCGAAGAACGCCGACCGCGGACGCCTCGCCCTCCCGGGAGTGGGCGAAGACGGCGAGCGTCGCCGCGTAGATGGGAAACGGCGCCAGGAGCCCTGTGAGGTACGCGCCGAGCGCGGGCGCGCCTTCCGTCAGAATCACGACGAACACGGTCGCCACGACCATCCGCGCCGGAAGGTCCCAGCGCGGAATCGTGACGGACGGGATGGACACGCGCGCGGCCGCCCCGGGCATGAGACGCAACGCCGCGGCCAGCACGGCCACGACCAGCAGGAAGAGCGGCAGCGGCGGCAACAGGACCCCCCGCAGCGCCGCAGTCGAGAGCACGAATGCGACCGAGCCGGTGAGCACGCTCGGGATCCAGCCCACGCGCCGCGCGAGCCAGCCATAGGCGAGGCAAAACAAAGCCTGGGAGACACCGCCGGCCATGACGCCGAGAGCCGTCGCCGCGGCGAACGCGGTCCCGTGGGAGAACGCGAGAAAGAACGCGACCGGCGCCGAGGTGAACGGCAATCCGACGAGCCAGCCGCCGAGCGACGGTCCCCAGCGCCGGCCGGCGAGGCTCGACGCCCCGACGAGGAGCGGCGTCAGGACGAGCTTCGGGATCAGGCTGTCCAGAGGAGTCTAGAGGGCGAAGACGCGCTCGGCGCGCGAGTCGAGCGCCCGGCGCTGCAGCGCGATCAGCCGGCGGATGCCGGACTCGGCGAGCGCCAGCAGCGCGTCGAGGCGCGCGCGGCCGAACGGGACCTGCTCGGCGGTTCCCTGCACCTCGACGAACTCGCCCGCGCCGGTCATGACGACGTTCATGTCCACCTCGGCGGTCGAGTCCTCGGCGTAGTTGAGGTCGAGCACGGCCTGCCCGCCGAAGATCCCGACGCTGACGGCCGCCACGCAGTCGCGCACCACCTTGCTGAGATCGAGTCCCGGGATCTTCGCGAGCGCGTCGGCGACGGCGACGAAGCCGCCCGTGATCGCCGCCGTGCGCGTGCCGCCGTCGGCCTGGATGACGTCGCAGTCCACCCACACCGTGCGCTCGCCCCTCTTGCCGCGGTCG
>JBOHQB010000576.1:0-5873 GCA_050731995.1 Candidatus Rokuibacteriota bacterium | reverse complement strand
GGCCCTTGAGCACACCCTGCACGAGCAGGTCGGCGCCTGCGTTGAACACCGGGAAGGCGGCCCTCAAACCGGCCCCCGCGCCTCCCCCCACGCGGCTGACACCCACCTCGGCGCCGAGCATCACCAGTTCCTTCCCCGCCTCCGTTTGCTTCTGTTTCTTGATCGACTCGGCGTGGTGACGCAGTGCCACGTGACCGACCTCGTGGGCGAGGACTCCGGCGAGCATCGCCTCATCGCGCATCATCGCGAGTGAGCCGCGCGTGACGAAGACATAGCCACCCGGGGCCGCGAAGGCGTTGACCTCGGCGGTATCGAGGACGCAGAAGACGTAGCGCACGTCGGGCCGGTCGGAGTGCGCAGCCACGGCGTTGCCGACGAGCGCGACGTAATGCGTGAGGGCGACGTTTCGGTAGAGCGGGTACTGCTTGCCGACCGCCGCCGAGACGGCACGTCCGAGCTCGATCTCCTGGGGCTCGTCGAGATCCTTGGTGGAAGCGGCTATCTTTGCGGCGGTCACGCCTCCCCGCAGCCCCAACCCAATGTACTGCCCGCCCGGAATTCCAGAGACGCCGATGTTTTCGGCCACGGCGCTCATCGTCTCGCAGCCGGTGGCGAGCAGCGCCGAGAGACCGAGGAGTGCGAGCGACTGTGCGCGGCTCATTGGCGGCCTCCCGCGGCGGCCAGGCCGCCGTCCGCGACGAACCGGTCGAACTCGGACGGGGTCGGCTGGTTCTGCTCGATCCACGTGACGACTGAGTAGTCGTAGCCGTGCTGCCGCGCGTAGGACTCGGCGTAGACGCCCTTGGCTCCGGCGGATGCGGCGGTCGCGGACGTGGACGCGTCGCCGGGCACGAGCTTGAGGAAGTCCGAGCCGCCCGGCGACACCGCTGACGCGGACAGCGCCGCTTCGAAGACCCAGCCCTGCTTGGCCCGCGGCGTGGTCACGAAGAGCCAGCGATCCTCGGTCTTGACGACATCGACCTTGTCACCCTTGATCACCGTGTCCACGATCTCATAGAACGAGCCGCGCCCGGCGCGCACGTCGGTCTTGGTGCGGTCCACCCAGCGCGACGACGTCTGCGCCACGACGGTCGCCGTGGACAGCGCCACCGCCAGCCCGATCAGGATCGGCATCCGTTTCATCGAAATCCTCCCCGGTTCACTTCGACGTGAGCTGGAACTCGCCGCGCCAGCCGGCGGGCGGTGGCGTGATCATGAACTCGTGCGCGCGCTCGGCGAGCGTGCGCGCGGGACCGTCGTCCGGATCGAGCGCTGCCGCCGCGTCGAAATCACGCGCCGCGCCGGCGAAGTCGCGCGCGCGGTAGGCGTGGAGGGCCCGGGCGAAGACGGCGCGCGCCTCGGCGCGCGGCCCGTCGGGAGTCGCGCTCCCCTCGATCGTGTAGATCGGCACGGGCTCCGCGCGCCCCTTGACCTGGATCAGGTCGAGCTCGCGGAACTCCACGGCACCGTCCGCCGCCGCGGCGGTCGTTCCCGCCACGAGCGTCGTCGTGTGGAACTGCTTCGCCGCCCCCTCGAGACGGGAGGCGAGGTTCACCGTGTCGCCCATCGCCGTGTAGTTGAACTTGGTGCTCGAGCCGACGTTGCCGACGAGCGCCTCGCCCGTGGCGAGGCCGACGCGCGCCGAGAGCGACGGCAGGTCGCGCGCCTTGAGCCGCTGATTCACGCGCTCGATGCCCTCGTGGATGCCCCGCGCGGCGCGGCTCGCGCGGGCCGCGTGGTCGGCCTGCCGCACCGGCGCGTTCCAGAACGCCATCACGGCGTCGCCGATAAACTTGTCGACGGTGCCGCCCTCGCGCTGGATCACGCCCGTCAGCTCGTTGAAATACTCGTTCATCACCGCCACGACTTCCTCCGGCTTGCGCCCCTCACTGAGCCCCGTGAAGCCGGCTACGTCGACGAACATCACCGTGAGCTCCCGCGTCTCGCCGCCCAGGGCCAGCCGCTCCGGCGAGGCCACGAGCGCGTCGACGACCTCCGGCGCCAGGTACCGCGCAAAAGCCCCCTTGAGGAACCGCCGCTCCCGTCCCTCGGTGAGATAGGCGTAGCCGGTCGCGCCAGCGTACGCAAGCCCGATCGCGAGCGTCGGGACGACGACGTCCACCCAGACGTTGCGGGCCTCGAAGGCGGCGACCGCGGCGGCCACCTGGACGAGGATCAGCCCTGCGGCCGTGAGGGCTCCCGCCCGGACGGCGAGCCCCACCACGACAGCGCCGCAGAGCACGCCCAGAACGAGTGCGGCCGCCACGCGGCCGGTGAGCGGAACGCGCCGGAGCGCGTCGCCGTGCAGGAAGTTGTCGAGCGCCGTCGCGTGGATGGTGTACCCCGGCGTCACGGACCTCATCGGGGTGACGCGGAGGTCGAGGAGCCCGGTCGCCTTGGCGGCGACGATCACGAACTTGTCTCGAAAATCCTCGGCCCGCACGGCGTCGGATGTTCCGCCCGCCGCGGCGTAGAGGACGTTGGCAAACGGGAACTCGCGATACGCGCCCTCCCCGCCGTGGAAACGCAGCAGCATGCGCCCCTCGCCGTCGAGCGGGATCTGACGCCCGTCGACCGTCAGGCGAGGAACGCGTCCCGATCGCACCTCGATCCGCGCGCCACCGAGGGCTGCCAGCGTCAGGGAGACGGCCCGGACCTCCACCGCGGGCTCGACTCCGACCGGCCGGTAGGCCGCCGAGGGCCGGATCGCGCGGCAGGTGCCGTCGTCGTCGGGCTCGAAGCCGATCCAGCCGAGCGCGCGCGCCGCGCGCAGGATGGGCTCGATCGGCAGCGTCGCCTTGTCGAATGCGTCGGCCAGCCGATAGTCGAACGGCGCCTCGATCGGCGTGGCGAGGCGTCCGGGACCGAAGCCCGGCGCCCAGGCCCGGTCCGGCTGCACGGTGCGCTCGCGCTCGCGTGTCAGGTTGAGCGCGTGAACGACCGGCTTCCCCTCGCTGGCTCCGGCCAGCGCCGCGTCGTCGTCGGCCACGCCGAGTTCCTGCGTGTAGATCGAGGGCTCACTGAAGATCAGATCGAACGCGACCGCGCGCGCGCCGGCGCCGAGCAGATAGGTGAGGATCGCCGCATAGAAGTCGCGCGGCCACGGCCAGCCGCGCTTGATACGGGCCGCGACGGTGTCGAGCGACGTCTGGTCGATCACGACGATGACGATGGAGGGATCGGCCCGGGCGGGATCGGCGAAGGCGCGCATGCGGATGTCCAGCGTGCGCGCCTCCCACGTCTCGAAGAGCGGTGCGTAACCGGTGGCGATCGCCACCCCGCCGGCGGCGAGGCCGATGAGCGCGCCGTAGAGCCGCCGCCGGGTCAGCGTTTCTCGATCCCCAGCAGCTCGCCGAGCGACACGCGCCGGAGACCGGCCGGCGGCGCGAACTCCGCGTCGCTCAGCTCGCGGCGGTCCGCTCGCAGAATCGTGCTGCGTCCCGAAGCGCCCGCGCCCCCGTGGTAGACGCTGCGGAGGGGCCAGCCGACGAGGTAGAGCTTGCGGTACTCCGGGTCGTCCTCCACACCCGACGGCCCGCCACGCGGGTTGGCGTCGAGCATGCACGCCATCATGCGGCCGACGGTCTCCGACGCGCGCTGCGGATCCATTTCGCTCGCGACGGCGGAGTCGGTCGTGAGCCACAGCTCCTCGTACAGGCGCCCGTCCGAAAGGATCCGGTACTTGCGCGTGGCGAGGCCGACGATCGTCTCCGTCTCGGCCGTGCGCTCCACCGTTACGCGCGGCGGCTTCCGCGCGCCGTTCGAGCCGCCGGCCGGAGGCTGTCCGAAGCCGCCGCCGAACTGGCGCAGCATGGCCCGCGCGCGCTCTCGCTCGGCAGGCGGCAGGCTCTCGATCTCTCGTTCGACGTCGCGCTGCGCGTCGGTGAGGATCTGGCGGAAGGTCCCGCGCGCGGTCGCGCAAAACTCCTCGACGGTTCCTTCCCAGTAGGCCCCTCGCGCCGGATCCGTCATCCACATGCGCGCGCGGCCGAGATCCATCGCGAACGAGGAGCCGTTGGGATCCCGGGGCTTGAGCCGCATTCGCCCCCTCTGCACCAGGGTCTGGTCGCCGTTGTCCTCGACGAAGACGAAGCCCGCGCCGGCCGGGCCCGGCACGAGCAGGGCGGCGACGAGCAGAAGGGTCACGAAGCCCGCGCGGCGCATTTCGAACGACGCTAGCAGCGGGTGGAGGGGCTGTCAATGCGCACGCGGGGCTTGAGCGCGGCGCGCGATCGGTGTAGGACTGTGGCCCATGGCCAGCCGATCCGACAACCTGCCGCGGCGGTTCGCGAAGATCTACACGGCCGCGATCACCGACGTCATGGACGAGATGGGGCTCCTGCGGCAGACGCTGCCGTCGGCGATCCAGCCGCTGGCGCCTGACATGCGCCTGGCCGGCTTCGCCTTCCCCGTGCGCGGCCGCGCGCGCCGCGGCACGCCCCGCGAGAAGGACGCGACGCTCCGTCAGTTCCTCAAGATGCTGGGCGCCGTGCCGTCGGAGTCCGTGCTCGTGCTCGCGGCCCACGACGCCGAGGCCGCGCACTTCGGCGAGCTCTCGGCCGAGTGGTTCCGCGCCCGGCGCGTACGCGGGGCGGTGATCGACGGCGCGACGCGCGACGCGACGTTTATTACGCGCGTGCGCTTCCCGACCTTCGTCCGCTACCGCAGCCCGCAAGACTCCGTTCCGCGCTGGCGCGTGAGCGACTGGGGCCAGCCGGTCACGATCGGCGGCGTGCGTGTGGCCCTCGGTGACATCGTCGTCGGCGACGCGGACGGCGTCGTCGTGGTGCCGCGGCGGGTGGCCGCCGAGGTGCTCGCGCGCTGCGAGAAGCTGGTCGGGACGGAGAACAAGGTGCGCTCGGCCGTGCGGAAGGGCATGACGCCCCTCGCCGCCTACGAGAAGTTCGGCATGTTCTGATCAGATGCGATATCGAGGAGCGTCACGGCTCCGCCGGGGCGCTCCGAGCGCTGGGGGGTGTGGGAGTGCGAAGCCGCAGGCCGTTCGACGGCCGAGGCGAGCCTGCGATGGGGGGCCATTTCGGGGCCCCCCATTACGTTAGCGGGCGCGGCGGCGCGCGGGGCGCCCGGCGCGCGCGGGCTCCTCCTCGGGCACGGGGCCGACCCCCGCGATCTCGGGAAGCCCCGCTTCTTTCAGCGGCCGGCTGATGCGGTCGCGGATCCACTTGGCGTCCCACCACTCGACTGGCGTCACCGAAACGCCCGAGACCAGGACCTCGAAGTGCAGGTGGTCGCCGATCGCGAGACCCGTCGTCCCGGTGCGGCCGAGCTCCTGGCCTTTGTCGATCTTGTCGCCGACCTTGACGTCGATCGACGAGAGGTGCGCGTAGAGGGTCTGGAGCCCCCAGCCGTGGTCCACCATCACCGTGTTTCCGTAGATCGTGAGCGGCCCCGCGAAGACGACGCTGCCCGCGTTCGCGGCCGGCACGGGCGACTGTCGCGTCGAGGCGAGGTCGAAGCCGAAGTGGACCTGCGTGTCCACGACCCGCCCCTCCCAGAAGTACGTCCGCGATTCGGCGAAGTTCGAGAACACCTTCGTGTTCCGCGGCTGCGTGAAGGGACCGTCCCAGAGCGGCTGCTCCGCCGTGCGCGCGCCGACGCGCGCCTTCTCCTCCTCGGCCTGCCGTCGCTGGTCCCGGTTGATCACGAGGAAGCTCTCGAGGAGCGGCCGGCCGGCGGGCGCCTGCGGCAGGAGCTCCAGCACCTTCGCGGCGAGGAAGGCTTCCTTGAGCTCGATCGTGTCGCGGGGGAACGCGCGCGGCCGGAGCTCCACGGCGAGCGCGCGCGTCGTCGTGTTGCCGGCCTCGTCGCGCGCCGCGACGGAGAGCGGCGTGCCCGGCGCAAAGTCCCACGGC
>JBOHQB010000575.1:0-2057 GCA_050731995.1 Candidatus Rokuibacteriota bacterium | reverse complement strand
CTGCTCGCCGCCGAGCGGCCCCTCCGGGTGTTGCCCGAGATCCAGGAACACTTCCGTCTGGTGGGCGAGGTGCTGCCGGCGGGCGCAGGCGTCGGCTACGACGACCTGGAGCGGTCGCTGCGCGACTCGGCTTTCCGCGAGCGCTTCCTGGCCGACCGCCATCGCGCGGCGACGGTGCGCACCACCTTCGCCGTCACCATGCTGCGGGGCAGCGAGAAGCTCAACGTGATCCCGCCCGAGGCGACGGCCGAGATCGACTGCCGGATGCTCGCCGGGGACGATCCCGAGGAGATCGCCGCGTGGGTCCGTGGGGTGGTGGACGACCCGAACGTCGAGGTCGAGATCGACGACGAGCCGAAGGTCCCGAACCTCTCGCCGCCCGACACCGAGCTGTACAAGGCGCTCGCCGACTCGCTGCGCCGTCGTGTGCCCGGCACGGTCGTCGCGCCGGAGATCCTCGTGGCCTTCACCGACAACTGGATCTTCCGGAACTGCGGGCTGCACGGCTACGGGTGGAGTCCCTTCGTGCTCGACACGGGGGAGTATCGCCGCATCCACGGCAACGACGAGCGCGTCTCGCTCGAGAACGTGCGCGAAGGCGTCCGCGCCTACGTCGAGATGCTGCTCGCGGTCGCGGCCGCCTAGTAAGATGGGGGGGCCCGACATGGCCCGCCCTTCGCAGGCTCGCCTCGGCCGTCGAACGGTCTGCGGCTTCGCACTCCCATCCCCCCAACGCTCGGCGGCGCACCGGCGAAGCCGTGGCGCCCCTCGACAACGCCTCACGATCCGCCGCGCCACGCGGCGCGACGCGCCGACGATCCTGGCGCTGATCCGCGGCCTCGCCGAGTACGAGCGGCTCCTGGCCGAGGTGACCGCCACGGCGGCGGCGGTCCGTCGCCACGGCTTTGGCCGGCGGCGATACTTCGAGGCGCTGATCTGCCGGCACGGCGGACGCCCGGTCGGCTTCGCGCTCTACTTCTTCACCTACTCGACGTTCGTCGGGCGCCCGACCCTCTATCTCGAGGACCTGTTCGTGCGGCCCGACGCGCGCGGCCGCGGCGCCGGCTACGCTCTATTGCGGGCGCTCGCACGGATCGACGTGCGACGCGGCTGCGGCCGGATGGAGTGGGCGGTGCTGGACTGGAACGCGCCGTCGATCCGCTTCTACCGGCGCCTCGGCGCGCGGCTGCGCCGTCAGTGGATCCTCACGCGCCTCGACGGCGCGCCGCTCCGACGCCTGGCACGTTAGATGGGGGGCCCCGAGATGGCCCCTCATTCCCCCCAACGCTCGGAACGCCCCGGCAAAGCCGTGGCGCTCCTCGACAACCGTCATGTGGTTAGGGCCAGGGACCCTCGACGCCCGTCACGCGCCAGTCGCCGTCGGCGTTGACCGTGTGGACGCGCAGGTTCTTCGCGATCGAGTCGTTGCCCTCCGTGCGGATCATGACCCGGAACTCGTGCCACGTGTGGCGCGCGGTGACCGGCGCGAAGTGCTCCCAGCAGCCCGACTCGGACCGCTCGTAGTCGAGCAGGGCGTGCGCGCGGGTCCGATCGATCCACGACGGGTCGGCCTCACCACCCTGCCAGATGTCGCCCGCGGCGTAGCCGTGCTTCCACGCCTCCACGATGCGCGTCGCGACCGTCGAGCCGAGGTCCTTCCCCGCACGCGGCGGGCACGCGGTCTGCCCGAGCGTCACCTGGTAGAGGAAGAGCACGACGAGGGTCATCGCGAGCGCCGCGGCGGCGCCGCCCGCGGCGGCGCCCGCCGGTGAGCGTCCGCCGCTCACGACGAGCCCGAGGAACACGGCGATCGCGAACAGGCTGAGCCCGCCCCACCGGAGGAGGTTCTCGGCGACGAGGTAACCCTGCACGTCGAGGATCCGCGTCGCGAGCACGACGAACGGCGTGGCGAAGATGGCCAGCCACACGACCACCCACGGATGCCTCGCCCACCAGACGAACGGCACCTCGTAGATCGAGCGCGGCTGGCGAGGCGGCGACGGCCGGCGGACGACCGCGTCGCCGCGGCGGGCGCCGGGCGGGGGCCGGCGCGGAGG
>JBOHQB010000574.1:0-4275 GCA_050731995.1 Candidatus Rokuibacteriota bacterium | reverse complement strand
TCAGCAAGACCAGTACCTCGAGCCGATCATCCCGCTCATCGGCGAGGACAACATCATCTGGGGCGCCGACTATCCGCACCCGGACTGCCTGTGGCCGGACTCGCGCCGGATTCTCGAGAAGAACCTCGGCGGAGTACCGGACCACGTGCGGCGGAAGATCACCTGCGACAACGTGACGAAGCTTTACAACCTTCGCTAACGAGAGGACCGCTCCATGACGACGGCCGCGCTCGACATTCCCTGCCTACAAGATCAGGTCTCGCCCGAGGAGTGGGCCGTTCGCGTGGACCTCGCGGCCGCCTACCGGCTCGTCTCGCTGTACGGGTGGGAGGACCTCGTCTTCACCCACATCTCGATGCGCGTGCCCGGGACCGAGGACCAGTTCCTCATCAACCCCTACGGCGTGTTCTTCGACGAGATCACCGCATCGAGCCTGATCAAGATCGACCTCGACGGCAACAAGGTGCAGGACTCGCCGTTCCCGGTGAACGCGGCCGGCTTCGTGATCCACAGCGCGATCCACGGCGCCCGCCACGACGCCCGGTGCGTGCTCCACACCCACACGCTCAACGGCGTGGCCGTCTCCGCCCAGCGCGATGGACTCCTGCCACTCTCCCAGCACTCGCTGTTCGTGCTGACGAGCCTCGGCTACCACGCCTTCGAGGGGCCGGCGCTCAACGACGAGGAGAAGCCGCGCCTGGTCGCCGATCTCGGCGACGCCAACTCGCTCATCCTGCGCAACCACGGTCTCCTCACCGTGGGCGAGACGGTGCCCGACGCGTTCGTCCGCATGTACTATCTCGAAGCCTCGTGCGCGATCCAGGTCCGGGCGCAGTCCGGCGGCGGCGACCTGACCCACGTGCCGAAGGAGGTCATCGACCGCGGCTACGCGGCGGTCACCACCGAGCAGCGCCGGCGCGGCGGCCAGGGCCGCCTCGTGTGGCCGGGGCTGCTCCGCCGCCTCGATCGCCGCGATCCGTCGTATCGAAGCTGAGTGGGGGCCCCGACATGGCCCCCCACTTCCCCCAGACGCTCGGACCGCCCCGGCGGAGCCGTGACGGTTCTCGATCCCGCGATTCGTTCACGGGCTCTGAGGCGACGCGCGCGTCAGGTCGGAAGACCGAAGAGTGACGTCATCCGGCTCGCCTCGAGCATCGCGCGCATCTCCGCGTCCGGTGGCCGGCGCTCGAAGCGGCCGGCGGCGTCGAGGACCTTGGGCAGGAGCGCCAGGTCGCCCGCCGTGTTGAGAAAGACGCCCGGCGTGCCGAGGGCCCAGTGCACCGCGCGGTCGATGTCCGCCTGCGCCTCGAGCGGCTGGTACCACGTGGTGTGGGTCCGATCGGCCGCCGCCCACGGCCCGCGCGCGACCGACTTGATGACCTGCACCGCGACGTTGCGCTCGCGGCAGATCCCGAGCACGTCCTCGAAGCTCCGCCGGTAGCGCTCGTCCTTCGCCATGAAGAAGTTGTAGGGGAGGAGCACCGCGTCGAAGTCGAAGCGCGCGAGGCTCCGCTTGTGCATCGCGGCGATCGTCCAGCCGTGTCCCGTCACGCCGATGAAGCGCGCGAGCCCCTGCCGGCGCGCCTCGACGAGCGCCTCCAGCGCTCCGCCTGGCCCCATGGCCTGCTCCCAATCGTCCGGATGTCCGAGCGAATGGAGCTGGATCAGGTCCACGTGGTCGACGCGCAGCCGGTCGAGCGAGCGGTGGAGGTCCTCGCGGGCCTCCGGGCCGGTGCGCGAGCCCGTCTTGGTCGCGAGGAAGAAGTCCCGTCGATGGCGCGCCATCCACGGGCCGATGCGCAGCTCGGAGTCGCCGTAGCGGGCCGCGGTGTCGATGTGGTTCACGCCGTGGCGGAGCAGCAGCTCCAGCGCGCGGTCGGCGTCCGCCTGGCTCGCCCGGGCCAGCGCGGCCGCGCCGAACAGCGTCACCGAGCTCTCGTGGCCGGTCCGTCCGAACGGTCGTCGCGCGATCATCGAACCTCCTCCGATCGTGACACTATAACGCGGTGGGCGATCACATCGTCGTGGCGCGCGACCAGCCGCTGCGCGCGCGGCTGGAGCGGCTCGCCCGCGAGCCGCGGCTGGTGTTCGTCGCGGGCCTGCCGGGCACCGGCAAGAGCCTCGTGATCCATCAGCTCGCGCACCTCGCGGCCGGTGCCGGGCGGAGCGTCCATCTGCTCCAGTGGGACGTGGCGCGTCCGGTGTTCGAGGCGAGCGACGCGGCCCGGCGCTACCCGATCGTGGAGGGCGTGACGCACGCGTTGATCCGGAAGGCCGTCGGACTCTGGGCGCGCCGCGCGCTGGTCGAGTGGGAGCGGCGCTGCCCGGGCTCGGAGCACCTGCTTGTCGGCGAGACGCCGCTCGTCGGCGGCCGCCTGATCGAGCTGGCGCGCCCGGTCGAGGATGCCGCCGAGCCGATCCTCGCCGCGCGCTCGTGCCGGTTCGCGATTCCCGTGCCGTCTGCCGAGGTGCGACTCTTCCTCGAGGCCGAGCGCGATCGCCGGACGGCGCGACCGGCGCATCCGCGCGAGCGCGAGGACGCGCACCCTCGGGTGCTCCGGAGCCTCTGGCGCGAGCTCCTGGACGTGGCGGGCGCCCTCGGGATTCCGCTCGCCTCGCGCGGCGCCGAGGCGCCCTACGACCCGTCGGTCTACCGGCGCGTGTACGAGACGGTGCTCCGTCACCGCCACGTGGACGTCGTCGAGCTCGACACCGTCCTGCCGACTTCGGCGCTGTCGGTCTACGACTTCGCGGTGCCGTGCGCCGAGCTCGTGCCGGACGCGGCCGAGGCGAACGCGGCGGTGCGCGACGCCGAGGCGCGCCATCCCGACGCGGCCGCGCTCGCCCGGGAGGCCGCGCAGTGGTTCAGCCTCGGCCTCTCCAGGGCCCGGTGATCAGCCGCGCCCCACGGTGCCAGGTGATGTACGCCCACGCCCACTCGAACAGCACCAGGAAGCGGTTGCGGAAGCCGATCAGGAACATGATGTGCACGAGGAGCCAGACGAGCCACGCGACGAGCCCCGAGAGCTCGAGCCGGCCCACGAACGCGACGGCGGCCGCGCGCCCGATGGTCGCCATGCTTCCCTTGTCGCGATAGCGGAACGTCCGCGTCGGCCGGCCGCCGAGGCGCCGGAGCACGTTCTGCGCCGCCGTGCGCCCCTGCTGGATGGCCGCCGGCGCCACGCCGGGCAGCGGCGCGCCCGTCTGATGCAGGAAGGCGCACATGTCGCCGATCGCGAAGGCGTCGGGATGGCCGGGGATCGAGAGATCGGGCTCGACGAGGACGCGACCCACCCGGTCGAGGGGCACACCGAGCGTGCGGGCCAGGGGCGGCCCGGCCACGCCGGCAGTCCAGAGCACGGTGCGGGCGCGAATCTGCTCGCTGCCGAGCCACACGGCGTCCGCGGTGACGCGCGTCACGACGGCGCGGGTGCGCACCTCGACACCGATGCGCCGGAGGGCGTCGGCCGCGCGGCGAGACAGCGATTCGGGAAAGGCGGCGAGGATGCGCGGTCCTGCTTCGAGGAGGATGATGCGCGCCCGGGTCGGGTCGATGAGCCGGAAGTCTCGCGCGATGGTCTCGCGCGAGATCTCACCGAGCGCCCCCGCCAGCTCGACGCCGGTGGGACCGCCGCCGATGACGACGGAGGTGAGGAGCGCGCGCTGCTCGGCGCCGTCGGGCTCGCACTCGGCGGCCTCGTAGGCCAGGAGCACGCGGCGGCGGATCTCCAGCGCGTCTTCCAGAGTCTTGAGCCCCGGCGCCAGCACCTCCCAGTCGTCGTGGCCGAAATACGAGTGGCTCGCCCCGGCGGCGAGGACGAGCGCGTCGTACGCTGCTTCGCCCCGATCGAGCACGAGGCGGTGCTGCGCGAGACTCACCTCCACGACCTCGGCGAGCAGGACCGTGACGTTGGCGGCCGCTCTCAGGATCGACCGGAGCGGGGCGGCGATGTCGGAGGGGTTCAGCGCGGCCGTGGCCACCTGGTAGAGCAGGGGCTGGAAGAGGTGATGATTACGCCGGTCCAGTAGCGTCACCCGCACGGGCCGCCCGGTGAGCGCCCGTGCGGCGTAGAGCCCGCCGAAGCCCCCGCCCACGATCACCACGTGCGGAAGGGCGACAAGTGGCGAGGCCATCAGGACACGGAGAATACTAGACTAGGCCAGTGATGACCTGGCTCGTCTACCTGCGCCCGTATCGGCTCCAGACCGCGCTGATCCTCGTCGCGCTGTCGCTGGAGCTGGCGTTCTACGTGAGCCTGCCGCTCAGCTTTCGAT
>JBOHQB010000573.1:0-2480 GCA_050731995.1 Candidatus Rokuibacteriota bacterium | reverse complement strand
AGCCACGCGTCCCGCACGGCGCCGCCGACAAGCGCCGGCGCCGCGCGGCGTCCGGCGGCCGCGAGCAGCGCGCGCAGCAGCGTCTGCTGGGACGGTCCGAGCCGGCTCAGCCTGAACACGGCCATGGTCGCGTTACCTCCCGAGACCGATTAGACAAGAGGAGCCCGCGCACGACGATGACGACGGTCCCCGGGGGCGGGTGGGGCCGGGGGTTGCCTAAGGAAATCCGTTGGCCCTACCGTCGTCGAAGGCTCGTGCGCTGCAGCCTTGCGCGGTTGGTCTCACCGCCGCGTTCGATCTACTCGCGGATTCCCGAGGCGGCCCCCGGCCCCACCCGCCCCCGGGGACCGTCAGTCGAGCGTGAAGCCGCGCTCGGTGATCCGGTACTCGACGATCTCGTCTGACATCGCGCTGCCGCGATGCTTCACGACGCAGAGCATCCGGGCGAGCCGCGCGCCGACGCGCTCGCGGCCCATGACGACGATCGTGTTCGCCGTCGCGCCGACGTCGCCCGTCGCGACCTTGCGGGATAGCAAATCCTCGAAGCGCGTCTCCTCGGTCGTCACGAGCAGCAGCGTCGTGATCTCGCGGTGGTCGTAGAGGTGCGACGCGATGAACTCCCGATGCTTCCACACCGGGAGGCAGATCTCCATGCCGAGCGTCTCGGCGTCGCGGTGGATCGCGGTCCGGTAGAGCTCGTCGAACATGTGACACTGGATCGAGTCGGCGGGCAAGTCCATCGGCTCGACACCGTCCACGACGACGCGGCGGGTCCCGCAGGCGAAGTGGAAATACAGGAAGGGCCGCACCGTGTAGAGCGCGTGGTTGTAGGACGCCTTCCAGCTCCAGTCGAACTCCCAGGACGCGTCCGGCGTCGGAACCTGGAAGTCGCGCACCCGGCCCACCCAGCGGAGCGCGTTGCAGTAGTCGGCCCGTCGCTCGGCCTCGGTGGGATACGGGTCGGCCATCGGCGTCACCGCGTGCGTCCAGACGCCGAGCGGCCAGTCGAAGAGTCGCGCCGCGTACTCGTCGTGCTGCTGCGAATCGCCCCGGCCGTTCATGTCGAGGATCACGCCCCGCGCACCCTCGGCCGCCCGACCGTGGTCCCCGAACGTGAGACCCAGGTGCGTCTTGCCGATGCCGGTCGCGCCGTAGACGCACGTGAGCGTGCCCGGCAGCAGGCCGCCGCCGAGCATCGCATCGAGCTTCGGAATGCCGGTCGAGACGCGCGTGGTCACGAAGGCCGATTCTACCCCGCCCGTCCCTTGGTCGCGAACTGGCGTTCGTACAGCGCGCGCAGCTCCTCCAGCGTCGTCGCCTGGCCCGGGGCCTTGTCCTCGCGGATGCGCGACACGCGCGCGAAGCGGAGCGCGAGCCCGGACGGGTACGTCGGGCTCCGCTGGATCTCGTTGTACTCGACCTCGACGACGATCTCGGGGCGGACACGCACCGTGTAGCCGTCGTCGGCCACGGCGAGCGCGCGGAGCCGCTCCGTCATCGCGGCGAACTCGGTGTCGGTGAGCCCCTTGAAGGTCTTGCCGACGTCCGCGAAGCCGTCCCCGTCGCGCACCGCCAGATGGTAGTTCGACAGCCAGCCCACGCGCCGTCCGGAGCCCCGGTCGGCGGCGACGATCACGCAGTCGATCGTTCGCGCGGGCTTGAGCTTGAACCACCGCTTACCGCGCCCGCCCGGCTCGTACGGGCTCGCCGGGTCCTTGGCCATGACGCCCTCGTGCCCTGCCGCGAGCGCCCGCTCGAGAACGGCGCGCGCCGCGTCGGCCGAGCGCACGATGACGCGCTCCGCGAGGCGTCGCCCCCCGGTGACGGCCGCGAGCGCCTCCCAGCGCTCCGCGTAGGGCCGATCGACCAGCGAGCGTCCCTCGGCCATGAGGCAATCGAAGAAATGGATCGCGAGCGGCATCTCCCGGACGAGCGCCTCGACACCGTGCACGCGGCGGAAGCGCCGCATCAGCTCCTGGAACGGCAGGGGCCGGCCCGCCGCGTCGAGCGCCAGGACCTCACCGTCCAGGATGAATGGCCCGCCCACGAGATCGCCCCGCGCGACCTCGACCACGTCGGGCAGGCTCCGCGTCACGTCGGAGAGCCGCCGCGTCCACACGGAGACCCGGTCGCCGTCACGGTGCAGCTGGATGCGCGCCCCGTCGTACTTGAACTCGAGCGCCGTGGCGCCGCCGTGCGCGCGCAGCACCTCGTCGAAATCCGTCGCGATCTCGGCGAGCATGGGCAGGAGCGGCACGAACGGGCGCGCACCGACGGCCGAAAGCGAGTCGGCGCCGCCCGCCTGCGCTACTGCGGCGACCGCGGCGAGGTCGCCCAGCAGGAGGGCCGCGCGGCGCACCGTCTCGCGTTCCACCGACCACGCGGCGCCGATGGCCTCGAGCACGAGGCCGTCGGACACGCCCGTCCGCATCTCGCCGCTGACGATCCGCCCGAGAAACTCCCGCTCCTCGGGCGAGGCC
>JBOHQB010000572.1:0-7462 GCA_050731995.1 Candidatus Rokuibacteriota bacterium | reverse complement strand
GAACGAGACGATGGGGATGGTGGTGGTCGCTTGCTGTGCGGCACGGGCCGCGGGCGTAGCCCCCGCGACGATAAGGTCGACCTTGAGGCGGGCCAGCTCGGTCGCGAGGTCGGGCAGCCGGTCGAACCTACCCTCCGCAAATCGATACTCGATGATAATGTTCTGGCCCTCCACATAGCCGCGCTCTCGTAGTCCTTGCCGAAAGGCGTCGAGGATTACCCGCGTCTCGGGAGATTCGAGCGAACCGGTCAACAGCCAACCTATCCGAGGGACCTTCCCCGCCTGCTGCGCCTCGACGGCGAGCGGCGCGGCGACGAGACCGGCGCCGAGGGTGAGGACGAGGCCGAGAGCTCCGAGCCTCATGGCTCGCGACGACTATCGCGGTTTCTTGTTCGAGACATACCCCGCGATGACCTCGTTCATCGTCTCGCGCGCGTGCCCGATGCCCTCCTCGCAGAGGGCCAGGTCGATCTCGGTCACGCCCTTGCCGGCGGCGACCTTCTCGATCTCCTCGCGCGTCATGTCTCGCATGAAGCCCGCCGGCACCCGGTTGAGGCGCGCGACGGCGTCCGCGGTCCAGGCGAACGCGCTTCCCTGCCCCTCGTCCGCCGCGAGCGCGGGGGCGGCGGCCGGCTCGAACTTCGTCCTGGCCAGCAGTGTGTCCCAGCCGGCGCCGAGCTTGTCGCGCCCCACCGTCTCCTCGATCATCGGCAGCGCCAGCGACGTCGTGATGACGGGGATCTTCTTCGAGCGCGCGTACTTCTCCACGCGAGCCTTGGCACGGCGCCGGAGGTAGGCGTCCGTCACCTCGCGGAGCGCGTCACGGGCGTCGGCGGACCATTTCACCTGCACCCCCGGCAGCGACTCCTCCTCCTCGATGCCGCCCTCCTGGAGGGCGATCGCCTCGACCACGTCGCGCGAGATCACCTGGAACTTGTCCGCCGCCGCCTTGCACACCGGACACGTGACGACGGGGTTGGGCCCCTTGACCGTATAGCCGCACACCGAGCAGATCGCCGTCACCGCCTGGCTCTCCTGGCGCAGCCTTGCCACCGCGACGTCCTCGGCGAGGATCTGCATCTTCTCGGCCATCCGCGTCGGCATGAAGATCGCCATCGCCTCGTCGATGACCTTGTTGGTGATCACCGTGTGCCCCTGCTCGATCGCGTAGCGCAGCAGCGCGGTGCGCGCGACACCCTTGACTTGGGGCGGCACGCGCTCCATCCGCGCCTCGGCCTCCTCGGTCCAGGAGATGATCTCCTCGGCTTTGACGTCGAGCGGCGGGTAGAACTTGCCGCCGGTGAGGAGCACGTTGCACGGCGCCAGGCGCAGGAGGTTCTCGGTGTTCGAGCCGAGGTCGGTCTCGCCTTCATCGGAGTGCACGCCGATGCGACCCAGGATCAGGAGCCACGGCTGCTCCTTGCGCGCGAACGTGAGGACCTTCTCGAAGCACTTGCCGTCGAGCAGCGTGATCTGCAAATCGACGCCCTCGTCGCGCGCGAGCTTGCGGGCGATCTCGAGATGCGACTGATAGATCTTGGCCAATCCCGTGTCGATGATCTCCTCGTGCAGCTGCTCCTGCTCCTTGAACCGGAAGATCTTCGAGGCCTTGTCGTTGAGCACGCCGACGATACCGTTGAACATCGCGTAGTGGAGATACGGGTCGTACACGGCGATCGCCTGGAGCGGCCGGCCGACCGCGCGGGCAAGGGCGAGGCCGATCTGGAGGGAGTGGAACGACTGGGGCGAGCCGTCGAGGCCGACGACGATGGCACCCTGGGCGTCTTTGAGCGCGTCGTGATTGCGGACGACGAGGGTGTCGCGCGTCACCCGGCGGACGAAGCGCTCGGTCACCGAGCCGAGCTGGCTGTCCTTCACTGCGCCCATCCCGAGCGCGCCCATGATGACGAGGTCGTAGTCCGACGCCAGGCAGTCGTCGATAAGCGCCTTGTAGTGCTTGCCGTCCATCATCTTCCGCTCGAAGGCGAGCCCGGCGTCCTCCGCCCGCTTCGCCATCACGTCGAGGTACGAGTCGGAGATGAGCTGCAGGCCCATGGCGATCAGCGAGTCGTGGATCTTCCGCTGGCGCTCGAGCTCGTGCTCGTCCTTGTATTCCTCCGGCAGCGTGTACTCCATCTGCTTGAATCGGTAGTCGTGCAGCCGGGCGGCGTACACGTGGCAACCCGTGAGCCGCGCACTGAAGGCGCGCCCGAGCTCCACCGCGAGGTCGATGGCGCGATTGGAGTGATCCGAGTTGTCCACCGGAACGTAGATGTGCTTGTACATTCGCGTCCCCCGTTTTACTTGAGCTCGAAATCCACGCTCGCGGACCCTCGCGGGGCGACCGTGATCTCCTTCGTGATCGTCCGTGCCTCGTCATACATCGGCCGCCCGTCCTTGTCGCCGCCGCGCGGCCGGAAACCCTGGTGCCACATCGTGACCTTCCACGTCCCCGCGGGCACGCCGTCGATCCTGAACGCGCCGTGCTCGTTCGTCACCGCGTAGTACGGACTGTCGTGGACGACCAGCCACGCGACCATGTGCGGATGGGCGTCACACAGCACCCGGATCACGCCGGGCTTCGTCAGCCGCTTGGTGATGTCGATCATCTGTCCCTGGTTCGGCAGGGCCAGGTTGAAGACCGTCGTGCGACCGAGGTAGCCGTGCGTGTTGTGCAGGATCGGATCGGAGTTCTTCACACGCGTCCGCTCGCCCGGCGTGGCGACCGTCACGTGGGAGACGAAGAGGCACTTGTGATTGTCCACGACGACGTCGCCGTTTCCCTTCTTTCCGCGCGCGACCCCCTCTACCAGCACCACCGCGCCCTTCACCCCGTGGTCGGCGCCGACGACCAGGGCCTCGGAGGCCTTCTGCTCGCCGCACACGTCCCGGTTCTTGTTCACCGACAGGGGCTCGAGCTTCGGCGGCACACCGTTGAACCGGACGACGCCGGAGATCGTGCCGCCGTCGGCGACCGTGGCCACTTCGTAGGCGTGGGCCGGCCCGGCGAGGAGCAGGCCGAGCGCGGCGGCGACGAACCCGAGTCGCCTCACAGCTCCGGATTGAAGACGGATTCGACGGCCAGCCAGACGCTCCGGCTGTAGGGGAAGAACCACAGGGGGAAGATCGCCACGAACGGGATCCAGACTCCCAGCTGCCAGGCGGCCGGCAGATCGGTAAAGACCCATAGCAGGAGCCAGCCGCCGATGGCGATCAGCGACGTGACCGCGTAGCTCACATAGATCGCGCCCACCCAGTACCCCGGGGCGCGCTCGAAGGTAAGATCGCACGCCGCGCAGACCGTGTTCATGCGGAAGTGCGAGCGGAAGAGCGGCGCCCGCCCGCACCGCGGGCACACGAGGCGCGCGGCCCGGGCCAGCGCCCGCGCGAGCCGGTGCGACGTGGGGCCGCCCGCCATATGTCACCACGCCGTCCCCATGGCCGGATCCCTCAGTGCTTGGCCGGCGCGGCCGCGGCCGGCTTCTTCGACTCGTCCGTCTTCTTTGCCACCGCGAAGCCGTCGGGCAGCAGCACGAAGACGAGGAGCGTCGCGATCACCAGCGGCGTGATCGCGATCATGCCGAGGGTGCGCGTCTCGAAGCGCAGGTGCATGAAGTACATCGCGACCAGCGCCGCCTTCGTGACCGCGAGGGCGCACAGCAGCACGCCGATCGTGAGCTTGTTGATCGGCAGGAAGATGACGGCAATCTCGACCACGGTGAGAATCGCCAGATACCAGAAGATCGCCATGTAGTTCGGGTGCTTGTGCTCGGCCATCGTCCGCGTCCCCTAGAGGAGGTACATGAAGGTGAACACCATGATCCAGACCAGGTCGACGAAGTGCCAGTAGAGTCCCGTGATCTCGACGACGTTGTAGGACGCCATGGGCTCCGGTCGGCGCGACACGACGCCGATGATCGACAGCAGATAGATGACACCGGCGGTCACGTGCAGGCCGTGGAAGCCCGTGATGATGAAGAAGGACGCCCCGAAGAGCGAGGCGCCCCACGGGTTGCCGTCGATGTGCAGGCCCCGGTGGATGAGGTGCGTCCACTCGTACGCCTGGCAGCCGACGAAGATCGCGCCGCCGAGCGCGGTGAAGGCCAAGAACATCTTGGCCTTCGCGCGGTCCCCCTTGCTGAGCCACTCGAGCGCCTTGACCATGGTCACACTCGAGCAGATGAGGAGGAACGTCATGGCGGCGGTGAGGTTGATGCCGAGCACCTCGAGCGGGTTCGGCCAGTCGGCGCTCGTGGCGCGCATCGCGCCGTAGCCGGCCAGCAGCGTGCCGAACCCGACGGCGTCGCCGGCGAGGAAGATCCACATCCCGAGCTTGCCCCAGGATTCCGGTGTGAGCGGGGACTCGGCCGGCTCGACGGCCGAATGCGTCGCGGCAGCCTGACTCATGTCGTCTCCTTGTGAGGCGGAGGTTCATGGCGGCGCGTGAGCCGCTGAACGAGCGTGCGCGGCCGGATCCCCGCCTGCCACGCGACCACCGCCGCGATGACCGCGACCACGAGGAACGGCGCGACGATGAGGCTCAGATAGGGCCAGTTGAAGGTGCGGTCGCCGAAGGCCGAGGAGATGCACCACGCGCACGCCAGCGTCTTCATAGCAGGTAGACCGCGACGTACAGGATCGGCCAGAGCCCGACGACGAAGTGCCAGTACATCGCGCACGCCTTCACGGGCGACGCGCGGTGCGCCCCGAGCCGGCCGCGCGCGGCGAGCGCGGCGATCGCCGAGAGCCAGACGACGGCGCCGAAGACGTGGAGCGCGTGGAAGCCGATGAGCGTGTAGAAGGTGAGCCCGTAGACCCCGGAAGCGAGCGTGAGCCCGAAGCCCACGAGACGGATCCACTCCGAGCCCTGCACCGCGAGGAACAGCGTGCCGAGCAGGGCCGCGATCCCGAGGCGCCGTACGAGCCTCCGCCGCTCTCCCCGCCGGAGCGACCGCATCGCCGCCGCTACCGCCACACTCGAGGCGAGGAGGACCACGGTGTTGATCCCGGTCAGCACGACGGGCAGCCGCGGCTCGAGCGGCGGCGGCCAGGCGGCGATGCCGAGACGGAGCACGAAGAGGGCGGAGATCAGCGTCGCGAAGAACATGCACTCGGCACCGATGAAGACGAGCACGCCGAGGCGCAGGTTGTCGAAGCCGCGAGGCTCGCGCGACGGTCCGCGCCCCCACCCGTCCCCGCCGGAGTCGTCCGGCGGCGGCGGCAGCGCCGGCCCCCCCATCCGGACGACGTCCGGGCGCTCGGGCGGTGCCTCGACGACGGGATCGAGAACGCTCACCACCGGATCCCTCGAAGGAGCGTCGCCAGCGCGAGCGCCCCGGCGATGAAGAGTATCGTCCGGAGCACGACACGATTCCTCTCGCGCAGACCGTCGACGCTCATGATTTGTCCCACGCGAGCAGCGCAAGCAGCGCGGGCAGGTAGAAAAGCGAGGCCAGGAGCACACGCCGCGCGCCGGCCGCCGAGGGCGCCCACGCCTGCCACGCCCCCAGCGCGGCGAAGGCGAGCCCCAGCAGAAGCGCCCCGGCGAAGTACACGGCGCCGGCCAGGCCGACCAGTGTCGGCAGCAGGCTCACGACGAGGAGCGCGAGGCAGCCCGTCACGATCTGGCGCTCGGTCGCGCGGCCGTCGGCATCGATCACCGGCAGGAGCCGCACGCCCGCGCGGGCGTAGTCGGTCTGATAGAGGCGCGCGATCGCGAGCGTGTGCGGGAGCTGCCACAGGAAGAGGATCCCGAAGAGGACCCACGCGCCGGCGCCGAAGTCGTCCCGGGCCGCGACCCAGCCGGTGACCGGCGGCAGAGCGCCCGGCACCGCGCCGACGAGCGTGCAGAGCGGGGAGCGGAGCTTCAGCGGGGTGTACGCGAAGAGGTAGAGGACGACGATCGCCGCCGTGACCGCGGCCGCGAGCGCGTTCACGCCGACGACGAGGTAGAGGAGACCCGTCAGCGTCAGCCCGACGCCGAAGAGCAGCGCCTCGAGCGGCATGAGCCGCCCGTCGGGGAGCGGGCGCGTCCGCGTCCGCTCCATGCGCGCGTCCACATCGCGCTCCCAGTACTGGTTGAGCGCGAGCGTGCCCCCGGCGGCGAGCAGCGTGCCGAGCACGAGGTGCGCGAGCCGGGACCACTCGGGCGCGCCGGTGAGACCCGCGTAGTAACCGACCGCGGTCGTGACCAGCACCATGATGACGACGCGAGGCTTGGCGAGCGCGACGAGATCCGCGAGGACGCGCCGCCGGTCGCGCGCGAGGGTCGCGACGATCACTTCGCTCGGCGGGGTCACGACGGAACCCCTTCCACGACGGCGGGGGACACCGCGACGTCGACCGCCGCCCCGGCCCGTCCGCGTGCCGCCCGCACCGCGAGGATCAGCGCGCCCCCGAGGATCAGGCTCGCGACGAGTCGATGGGCGACCGGCAGCGCCAGCATCGTCACCTGCCCGCCGGGGACCCAGACGGGCGAGAAGCGCACGAGGTAACTGCCGACCCCGAGCGCCAGCTGGAGGCCGAGCAGCGCCAGCAGCGCGCGCGCGACGGGTGCGGCGACGGGATCGCCGCTGCGCCGGAAGCGCGCGGTCGCCACCGGCACGAGTCCGAAGACGGCGACGGCGGCCACCAGGTGCGGCACCAGCCACCCTTCGTGCGTCAGGAGCGCCCCCAGCACGATCTGCGCGTACACCACCGCGGCGGCGAGCGCCGCCAGCGGGCCCGCGGCGGCCGCCCCCGGCGGCACGGGCGCCCGCATCCGCACCGACGTGAGCAGCGCCAGCGTGACCACGAGGGCGAAGAACGCCTGGGCGAGCGCGCCGTGGACGATCGCCAGCTGATCCTTCAGCAGCACGACACGCAGGCCGCCCAGCGCGCCCTGCACGACCACGGCGGCCAGCGCAATCAGCCCGAGCACGCGAAGCCGGCCGCCCCGGCCCCAGAGCGCGACGGCCAGCGCGACTGTGAGCAGCCCCACGGCCGCGCCGACGAGGCGGTGGCTGTGCTCGTAGAACACGCCGCCGACCATCTGCGACCACGGGAACAGGAACATGTTGTGGCCGAAGGTCGTCGGCCAGTCGGGGACCGCGAGCGCCGCGCCCGAGTTCGTCACGAGCCCGCCGAAGACGATCAGCACGAGCGTCGCGCCCGCGGTCAGGAGCGCCAGTCGGTACGCCACGACCTCGGCCGTCGGACGACGCCTCAGTGGCGCCGGGCCCCGGCTCGGGCCAGCGGCGGCGCCGTCTGCGGCAGGAAATCGTCCTTCGCCTCCGGGTCGCTGTACTCGTACGGACCCCGATAGACCGTCGGCAGGGTCGGGCCCCAGTTGAGGTGTGGCGGCGGTGACGGCGCCGTCCACTCGAGCGTCGTCGAGTTCCACGGGTTCAGCGGCGCCTTCCGGCCGGCGAACAGCGACCAGAGGAAGTTGATGACGAACGGGATCTGCGCGACACCCAGCAGG
>JBOHQB010000571.1:0-4137 GCA_050731995.1 Candidatus Rokuibacteriota bacterium | reverse complement strand
GGGATCTTCGCGAGCGCGTCGGCGACGGCGACGAAGCCGCCCGTGATCGCCGCCGTGCGCGTGCCGCCGTCGGCCTGGATGACGTCGCAGTCCACCCACACCGTGCGCTCGCCCATCTTGCCGCGGTCGATCACGGCGCGGAGCGAGCGACCGACGAGACGCTGGATCTCCTGCGAGCGGCCCGACGGTCCGCGGTTCTCGCGCGGCGTTCTCGTATTTGTCGAGCGCGGGAGCATCGCGTACTCCGCCGTCACCCAGCCGAGCCCCTGGCCCTTCAGGAAGGGCGGCACCTTCTCTTCGAGCGACGCCGTGCAGATCACCTTCGTCACGCCGAACTCGACGAGCACCGAGCCCTCAGGATGCGCCAGGTAGTTGCGCGTCAGCGTGATCGCGCGGAGTCCGTCGGGGGCGCGGCCGTCGGGGCGCGGCATCCTACTTCGCCTTCTCGGCGACCGCGCGCGCCCGCTGGTCCCAGTGGCGCTTGTAGGCGGCCAGGCCGGCGTAGATCGCCTGCGCGACCTCGTCGCGGTAGCGCGAGTCCTTGAGCCGCCGCTCCTCCCTGGGATTCGTGACGAAGCCGATCTCGACGAGGATGGCCGGCATCGCCGCGCCGCCGAGCACGTAGAAGCCCGCCTGCTTCACGCCGCGGTTCGGCATGCGCAGTGCCTGCGTCATGGAGTCCTGGACGACCTCGGCAAGGCGAGAGGACTCGAGCTGGAACTCCGACTGGGCGAGATCCCAGAGGATCTGCTTGACCGTGTCCATCCGAGTACCGGCCCGGGCGCCCGCGCCCGCCGGCTTCTCGAGCTGGACGACGGCGTTCTCGAGAGCCGCGACCTGCCGGGCCGCGTTGTCCGTCGCCTCGGACGAGAGGAAATACGTCTCCACGCCGCTCGACCACGCCTCGCGGTGCGCGTTGGCGTGGATCGAGACGAAGAGGTCGGCGCGCTCGCGGTTGGCGAAGGACGTCCGGTCGCGCAGCGTCACGAAGTGGTCACCGTCCCGCGAGAACTGCACCTTCACGTCAAGCCGGTCGCGCACGAGCTTCGCCACGCGGCGCGTGACGTCGAGCACGAGATCCTTCTCCATGAGGCCGCCCGGACCGACGGCGCCCGGGTCGTGACCGCCGTGGCCGGCGTCGAGCACGATGGTCCGGAGCGGTGTGAGCGTGCCCCCTTTGGGTGTCGGCTCCGCCGGCCGCATGAAGTCGAGGACGAGCCGCGGCGGGTCGGCGAGCGTCGAGGCCCGCACCTCGCCGGGGGCGCCCTCGAACGTCACCCGGAGGAGCGCGTCCCGGCCGGCGCGCTCGAGCCGCGCCTCGTCGATGAAGCCGTCGTTGATCTCGTGGACGGCGGGCTCGCCGCTCAGCGCCAGAATGCGGACGCGCGTCTCCTTGCCGCCGTTCGAGTCGACGCGGTGAACAACGGGCCCCGTCGCCTCGAGCACGATCCGCGTGAACGACGGGTACGAGCGGTAGCGCAGCTCCTCCAGCATCACGGGCTCGGGTCTGAGCTCGGGCGGCGGCGCGGGCTTGCGCTCGGTCTTGTCGGCCGGAGACGCCGCCGCGGGCGCCGCGCTCGCGATGAGCTTGGGCATCACGGTCTGCTCGAAGACCTGGGGCACGAGCCACACGCCCTTGCGCACGCGCACCGGCGAGTCGAGCACGATCGGCGCGCCGTTGACGAGTACGCGCTGCCAGTTGCGCGTGAAGGTGACGACGATCGTCGGGGTGCGGAGGTAGGCGTTGGGGCCGTCGGCCGGAGCCTCGAGCCGGCCGCGCACCGCCTCGGCGAGCTTCGTCAGCTCGACGTAGCTGCGGCCCTCGTGGGTGACCGTCGGGAGGCCGGCCGAAGCGGTGCCGGCGACGAGGACGAGGGCGACCAGGAGCAGGCGGTATGGCTGCGTCACGGGTAACGCCCATTCTAGCAACCGCCGTCGAGGCGCGGAAAAACTGAGGGCGCGGCAAGGGGGGTGCCGCGCCCTCGTCAGACGACGGCTGTGGGGACGCCCGAGCCTACTTCATCCGCCCGTAGGCGTTACCGCCACCCTGGTGGCCGCCACCGATCCCGCCGCCCTGGCTGCTGCTGGAGCCGCGGCCCGACTTGCTGTAGGACGCGTGGGAGCCACCCGCATCGTTGCCGCCCTTCCCGCCGTGCCCACCGCGGCCCTCGTCGCCTCCGCGGCGGCCGGAGGCATCAACGCTGCCGTCCTGGCCGTCTCGGATTGTCCGCCCGCTCGCCGTCGTCACCGTGCCGGTGCCGCTGTGGAGCTTGTGATTGTGGTTGTAGGCGGAGACCGTCTGGCCGAGGTTTTTCGTGGTGACGAGCCCCTGCGCCTTCAGGTCCTTGAAGATCACTCCCCAGCCCTGGCCGTCGAGCTTCCGCTGCGCGATCTGGTCGAGCGTGAGCGGCTCGGGCGTGGTGGCGTTGGTGACGCCGGTCGTGCCGGTGGTACCGGCAGGGCCGGTCGTGGTGCCCGTGCCGTTCGGGGGCGTCGTCGGCTGGATCTGCGCTTCGAAGATCGCGTTCGCGATCTTCTGACCGCCTGGCGAGAGCTTATCGAACGCACCGGTCTCCGGCGGTGGAGTCGTCGTCTGCGCGGCCGCAGGCGCCAGCGGCAGCAGTAGCGACAGCAGGGCCATGATCAGCAGCGTCCGGTATCTCATCTCGCGGCCTCCTTCCGTTTCTCGGTTGCCACCGGTTTATGCGAGACCGCCGGCAGGTCGTCGAGCGCGTGCTCCGTCTGCGTGATGATCTCGCCCGCGGTGGAGCGGTCGCGGAGGATCCAGCTGTACCTGGCGGTGACGCGCATCCGCGTCGTGCGCGAGGTCAGCTGCTCGAGCTCGACATCGATCGTGCGGTCGCCCGCCTGGCCGATGATCTTGCGGCCGTTGTCCATCTCGTCGTCGCTGCTCACGGCCACGTCCATCTGGCGCAGGGCCGCCAGCGTCGCCCTGCGTACGCGCTCCGACGGTTCCGTGAACGTGCGGTAGGCGATGCCGTCGAGCGTGTAGCTCGTTCCGGTCCCGGCGGCGACGCCCGCGCCGACGCCAAAGAGGGTCAATCCCACAGCCGCACAGCCCTGGCACAGCAACGCGGCGAGCATCACGAACGCGATTCCCCGGTGACGCGCTGTCATGTCGTCCTCCCGCCCCCGGGGGGCTCAGCCGGTAGCGAAGCACCCCATGTGCCAAGGGGGCGGAGGCCTGATTGTCCTCAAAGGACGCGGGTTTACGAGGCGCGCCGGGTGTTTCTGGTCCGAGGCGACGTCAACGGGAGAACGCCGGACGTCAGCCGGACAGTGGGGTCAGTAGCCCCGGAGGTGCGCGTCGGAGAGGAACAGCACGCCGGCCAAGCCGCGGCCGGTCTTGGCCCGGTAGAGCTGGGGCTGATCGGCCCCTGCCCAGTCCCCGGCGAGCGCGTAGGTGTAGCAGCACCCGCTGCTCAGGTTGTTGTTGAACACGAAGGTGCGATCGCGCGTCGCGATCACGAGCTCCTGCGGCCGGCCCTGGGCCGCGGTCGCGCGGAGGCGCTGCTCCAGCGCGTCAACGGTGGCGACGGAGAGCCCGGCGCTCCGGTACATTTCGCGGAGCTGGTGCCAGAAGCACGCGGCGTCAGTGGTCGTTCGAAGCGAAGCGAGCAGCTCACGCGCGCGCGCGTCGGTGTCGGTCGTGATCTGGGCGACCCAGCCCGGCGGCAGCTCGACGAGGATCTTCGTCGACGCGGTCATGCGGTGGTCGCCCCGCGTGACCGGGTCGGCGCGCCACTTGACCGCCCCCGGAACGGCCGAGTCGAAGGCCACCAGCTCCACGCCGGTCAGCGGCACGCCGTACGCTTTCTCGTACAGGGCCGTGACGAACTGCGCGGCCCGGCCGACGAGGTCCGCGCGCGTGATCGCGCTCGCGCCGGTCGCACCGCGCGCGCCGCTCGGCATGGAGGCGGCGCAGCCGGCAGGGATCACGAGAAGCAGGAGGAGCGGGAGAAATCGAGCCATTCAGGTGCCGATGATGCCACCGTCCTGGCGCCGGATCACGACGGTCGCCGAGCGGGGCCGGCCGCTGGACAGGAAATCGGGCCAGTTCGAAAGCGCGCGCGGAGCGTCAGGATTGGAGCGGTCGCCCGGCACCTCTCCGGGATG
>JBOHQB010000570.1:0-3731 GCA_050731995.1 Candidatus Rokuibacteriota bacterium | reverse complement strand
GCGCGGAGCCGCGCCAGGAGCGCGTCCTCGGCGTGGCGCAGCATCATCTCGACCTTTTCCGCGGCCATCGCGGCGACGTCCCGCGCCTGCTCGCGGAAGAGGAGCTCCGAGGACGCCTGCCACTGGCGCAGCGAGACCCAGCCGAGGACGGCGACGATCGCGGCCGAGGCGGCGATCGCGAGCAGCGCCAGGAGCGCGTAGCGCCTCATCCGGCCTCGGCCAGCAGCCGCTGGATCATCGACTCGCCCTCGTCGTACGCGCCCTCGCCGATGTGCAGGTAGCGCACGATGCCCTTCCGGTCCACGAGGAGCGTCGTCGGCCACGCGCGGATCCCGAACCGGTTCCAGATGGTGAAGTCATTGTCCTGCACGACGGGGTAGCGCACACCCAGCCGCTGCGTCGCCGCCACGACCCGGTCACGGGACTTCTCCCAGAAGAACTCGGGGCTGTGCACGCCGACGATGACGAGCCCGGCCTCACGGTACCTGTCGTGCCACACCCGCAACTGCGGGATCACATTGGTGCAGTTGATTCAGCCGTACGTCCAGAACTCGACCAGCACGACGCGGCCGCGGAGCGCCTCCATCGTCAGGGGCGGGCTGTTGATCCACGGCGCCCCGGCGATGTCGGGCGCCGGCTGGCCGACACGCACCGGCTGGCCCGCGGCCGGCGCTCCGCCGAGCGACGCGGCCGCCAGAAGGACGCCGACGACGAGGCCTGCGCGACGGATCATCGTGCTCTTCATCTTAGCGCCTTCTCGCAGCATCATGGAGATCCCCCCGGAACGATCGTGCCGCGGCGCCCACCGGCAAAGGTCACAACCGTGTCAAATCTTCGGGCCGGAGGTTCCGGCGCCGGATCCGGGCGTACAGTGAGGGCCGCCATGAAACGCGTGCCGCTCAATGACCCGCCGCTCCCCGCGGAGCAGGCGAGCGCGGGCGAGGCCGCCGCGGCGCTCGCGACGCGCATGCTCGCCGCGCTCGGTGCCCACACCGACACGGCCGGCCGCGTGGACTACCGGCGCCTCGCCGCCTCACGCGAGTTCGCCACGGCGGTCGAGGCGTCGCGCTGCCTCGGGGGCGTGCGCCTCGCGACGCTCACCGACCGCGACGCGCGGCTCGCGTTCTGGATCAACGTATACAACGCGCTCGTGCTGCACGCGATCGTGGCGCTCGGCGTGCGGCGCTCCGTCCTGCGCACCTGGAACTTCTTCGGGCGCGCCCGTTACCGGGTCGACGGCCTCGTCTTCTCCGTGGACGACGTCGAGCACGGCGTGCTCCGCGGCAACCGTCGCCGCGTCGTGCCGCCGCTCCGCCCGTTCGGCCGGCGCGACCCGCGCCGCGCGCACGCGCTCGAGCCGCCGGACCCTCGCGCCCATTTCGCGATCACCTGCGGCGCCCGCTCGTGCCCGCCCGTCTCCGTCTACCGGGCGGCGGTGATCGACGCCCAGCTCGAGCTTGCGACGAAGGGCTTCGTGAACCAGGAGGTCGCGCTGGACCGCGACCGGCTCGTCTGCTCGCGCCTGTTCAAGTGGTACCGGCACGACTTCGACGCGGCCGGCGGCCTCGGCGCCTTCCTCCTCCGCTATCTCGACGACGGCCCGGCGCGGAGGGCCTTGGCTTCGGGCGCGACGCCGCGCGCCGTCTTCCGCGCGTACGACTGGTCGCTCCAGCACCCGGCGCTCGAATGATCGCGTCGGTGCCGCTGCGGCGTCTGTCGGCCGTGTGGATCCAGGTGACGGGGACCTGGTGCAATCTCGAATGCACCCACTGCCTCAATGCGAGCGGGCCGCGCAACCCGTGGCTCCGCCCGATGGAGGCCGCCGACGTCGAGCGCCACGTCGAAGACGCGGTCCGCCTTGGCGCGCGCGAGGTCTACTTCACCGGCGGCGAGCCCTTTCTCCACCCGAGAATTCTCGAGCTGCTCGCGTTCGCGCTCGAGCGACTGCCGACGACCGTGCTGACCAACGGCACGCTGATCACCGAGACCGTCGCCGACCGGCTCGCCGCCCTGGCCGGCGGCTCCCGGTACTCGCTCGAGGTGCGCGTGAGCCTCGACGATCCCGACCGCGAGGCGAACGACCGCGTCCGGGGCCGGGGCGCCCACAACAAGGCGCTCCGCGCGATCGCCCGGCTCGACCGACGCGGGCTGCCGGCGATCCTGACGGCGACGGAGATCGGTCCACTGGCCCGCGACGGCGCCGGTCTCTACGACCGGCTCCGTCGGCTCCTGCTGGACGCCGGCGTGGCGAAGCCGCGGATCAAGCTCCTGCCCGTGTTCCCGGTCGGCCGCATGGCGAACGGCGGCGCGCGGCCCGACGCGATGGATCTGGAGGGCTTCGATCTCGCGCGACTGCAGTGCGCCGACTCGCGCGCCGTCACGGCCGACGGCGTCTACGCGTGTCCGATCCTGGCAGGGGTGCCCCAGGCGCGGCTCGACGGCGCAACGCTCGATCAGGCCGCCGGCGCGGTCCGTCTCGCGCACGCGGCCTGCCGCGTCTGCGTCGAGACCGGAGCCTCGTGCCGGAACGGATGATGGCGGACCCGCGCGCGCTCCCGGAATACCGGCGCGTTGCCGTCCTCGGCGGCGTGTACAGCAACTGTCACGCGCTAGCCGCCGCGCTCGACGACGCGCGCGCGCGGGGCGTCGAGGCCGTCTTCTGCCTTGGCGACCTCGGCGGCTTCGGTCCCCACCCCGACCGCGCCATCCGGCTGATGCGAGAGCGCGCCGTCGTCACCGTCCAGGGCAACTACGACGCGGCGGTGGCGGGCGGCGCGCCGGACTGCGGCTGCGGCTACACCGACCCGCGCGACAACCACTTCGCCCGGCTCAGCTACACGTACACGCTCGCGCGCACCTCGACGGAGCATCGGCGCTGGCTCGGCGCGCTGCCGCCGACGCTCGGTGTGAGGCTCGGTCCCCTGACGGCCCTCCTTTGCCACGGCTCGCCGCGGGCCGTGAGCGAGTTCCTCTGGGAGTCCACGACGCCGGACGGCATGCTCGGGAGCCTGCTCACGGAGGCGCGCGCCGACGTGCTCGTGTGCACTCACAGCGGGATCAAGTGGCACCGCGCGCTCGGCGGTGGCCGTCACGCCGTGAATGTGGGCGCGATCGGCCGGCCCGAGAACGACGGACGCACGAACGTCTGGTACACGATGCTCACGGCCGCCGGCGCCTCCGCCACCAACGACGGCGGGCTCGACGTCGAGTTCGTGCCGGTCGCCTACGACCACGAGGCGCACGCCCGCGAGATGGAGGCCGAGGCGCTGCCGCCGGAGTTCGTCGAGACGATCCGCACGGGCTGGTGGACGACCTGCCTCGAGGTGCTGCCCGCCAAAGAGCGCGCGCGGGGGCGGTTCTGATGGCGCCGCGCATCTCGATCGTCATTCCCGTGCGCAACGACGCGGCCGCGCTGGCACGGACGCTGGACCGGCTCGCAGCGCTCCGCGGCGTGGGCGGCGCCGAGGTGATCGTCGCGGCGGCGTCGGAGCCCGACGCGACGGAGCGGGTCGCCGCCGGGCGTGCGCGCGTGGTGCGGCCGGGCGGCTCGACACGCGCCGAGATGATGAACGGCGGCGCTGCGACCGCGCGGGGCGCGGTGCTCTTCTTTCTGCACGCCGACTCCTTCCCGCCGCCCGACGCGCTCGCGCGGATCGAGGCGGCGCTCGCCGAGCCGCGCGCGGTCGGCGGCGCGTTCGAGCATCTCTTCGACGAGCCGGGCTGGAGCCTGC
>JBOHQB010000569.1:0-3078 GCA_050731995.1 Candidatus Rokuibacteriota bacterium | reverse complement strand
CATGCCCCAGGCGGTCAAGCTCGTGGGCGAGAACCAGATCGTCTACGCCTCGGACTTTCCGCACTGGGACCACTCGTTCCCGGGCTCGATCGACGAGATCCGGAACCGCGGCGACCTCTCGGACGCCGTGAAGCAGAAGATCCTGGCGGAGAACTGCCGGCGCCTCTACAAGCTCTGAAGCGCGATCACAGCGAGGCGCGCTCGGCCACCCGCCCGTGGTGGCTGTGGGCGACGTTGCCGTGGCTCGGGCGGGCGCCGGCGCTGACGGCACGCCAGTGGGGAATGCTGGGGGTGCTCGGCGCCGCCGGCTATGTGGAGCATTACGACCTCGCACTGCTGGCGCTCGCCCTGCCGCAGATCAAGACCGGACTTGGTGTCGCGGACGCCGACATCGGAGCGCTCATCGCGGTCGTCAGGCTCGGGGTGATGCCGGCGATCGTCCTCACCGTGCTCGCCGACCGCATGGGACGGCGGCGGCTGCTGCTGGCCACGATTCTCGGCGTCACGGTCTGCACGTTTCTCACCGCGTTTGCTCGATCGGCGGCGGAGTTCGCGGCTCTCCAATTTCTGGCGCGCGTCTTCATCGCGGGCGAGCTGATGCTGGCGGTGGTCGTGATCGTCGAAGAATTCGACGCCAACGTCCGCGGCTGGGGCATCGGCGTGATGGCGGCGCTCGGCTCGTGCGGAGGAGGGCTCGCCGCGATCGTCTTCTCGGTGGTGAACGTGCTGCCGTTCGGCTGGCGCGCGCTGTACGTCGTCGGGATCGTGCCGCTGCTGTTGATCGCGTGGTTCCGCCGCACGCTGCGCGAGACGCGGCGCTTCGAGCATCACCGCTATGCACGCCCGGCGGCCTTCGGGCTGCCTGCGGTGCTGCAGCCGTTCCGCAGCCTCGCGCGCATGTATCCGGGCCGCATCCTCGCGCTGTGTGCCGCCCTCCTGCCGGTCACGTTCGTATTCGAGACGAGCGTGGTCTTCGCCTCGAAGTTTCTCCAGGAGGTCCGCCACTACTCGCCCGCCAACGTGGCGCTGATGTACATCACCGTCGGTGGACTCGGGCCGATCGGTAGCGTGGTGGCCGGTCGGCTCGGCGACCGCTTCGGTCGCAAGCGCATCATGATCGGCGGCTTGCTGGGTTGTGTCGCAGCCGTCGCGTGTTTCTATCACGTCTCCGGAGTCTGGGTGCCGGTGGCGTGGGGATCCATGGTGATGACGGGAACGATCGTGGCCGTGCTGTTCGCGGCGCTCGGCGGCGAATTGTTCCCGACGTCATATCGCTCGACGGCCTCGGGTGTACGCGCGGTGGTCGGGACGCTCGGCGCCGCGCTCGGGCTGTGGACCGAGGGACGGCTCTACGGTGTCGTGGGCAGCCATGCGGCGGCGATCACGCTCATGCTGGTCGTCGTCCCCTTGTCGCCGCTCATCATCGCCTTCATGCTGCCGGAAACCGCCGCGCGCGAGCTGGAAGACATCGCGCCGGAGGGGCCAAAGGAGGAATAGACGATGAGGTGGCGCGCCCTCCCGGTCGTCGCGATCGCCCTCCTCGCCGCAGCGCGCCTGGCCCACGCGGCGGACCGGCCCCGCGACACGGCGGAGGTCGGCGCGTTCCTCGACGGCCTGGTCGCCGGGCTCATGACCGAGCGCCACGTCCCGGGCGCGGTCGTCCTGGTCGTGAAGGATGGCGCCATGCTGGTCGCCCGCGGCTACGGCGTCGCCGATCTCTCGACCGGCCGCCCGGTCGACCCCGAGACAACACTGTTCCGCGTCGCATCGGTCTCGAAGCTCTTCACCGCCACGGCCGCGATGCAGCTCGTCGAGCAGGGCAAGCTCGCGCTTGACGCCGACGTGAACCGCTGGCTCGACGGCTTCACGCTCGCGGAGCGCTTCGGGAAGCCAGTCACGCTGGCGAACCTGCTCACCCACACCGCCGGCTTCGACGACCGGCTTCTCGGCATGACGGCGCCGCTCACGGCCCCCCCGGTCGCGCTCGGCACCTATCTCGCCGGGCACATGCCGCCGCGCGTGTTGCCCCCCGGTGACGTGCTGAGCTACTCGAACCACGGCCTTGCGCTCGTCGGCTACCTCGTCCAGCGCGCGTCCGGCGAGCCGTTCGCGGAGTACGTGCGCCGGCACATCCTCGAGCCCCTCGGCATGATGCACAGCGGCTTCGGGCTCCCGGACCCGCTCCCGCCCGGCCTCGCCGTGCCGTACCTCTACAAGAGCGGCGCGTACATCCCCATGGGGTACGATCGCCTCCGCGTCGGCCCGGCCGGGGACCTTTACACGTCGGCCGCCGACATGAGCCGCTTCATGATCGCGCATCTCGAGGGCGGCCGCCTCGGCGGCACGCGTATTCTCGGCGAGGCGACGGCGCGCGCGATGCACCGGCGCCAGTTCAGCCACCATCCGCGCCTCGACGGCTGGTGCTACGGCTTCGAGGAGACCTCCCGCAACGGCGTCCGCACGATCGGGCATGGGGGTGACTGGCGCGGCTTCGGGACCATACTGGTCCTCGTCCCCGACGCCCGGCTCGGGCTCTTCGTCTCGACCACCCGGTCGTACGACATCCGCTTCATGAAGCCGCTCGTCGACCGCTTCTTCGACCGCTACTTCCCGCGTGCGGCGCCGATCGGGCCTCCGGCCCCGCCGGCAGACTTCGCCGCCCGCGCCGCGCGCTTCACCGGCACCTACCTCCCCGTGCGCCACGTGCGCGGCGACTTCCTGAAGCTCGGCCTCTTCGAGGGAGAGTCTCGGGTGACGGCCGACGGGACCGGGGCGCTCGTGCTTCACCATCCGCGCGACGTTCTCGATCCGGTCCGCCTGGTCGAGGTCGGGCCGCTCCTGTTCCAGTCGAGCGACAACGGCCGCTTCGTCGCCTTCCGGACCGATCGGCGCGGGCGAGTGAGCCACATGTTCCTCGGCCCGTACGCGATGACCCGGGCGGCGTTCTGGGAGTGGCCGCGCCTGCACGGCGTGGTCGCGCTCGTCTGTCTCGTCGTCTTCGCCGCAACCGCGGCCGGCTGGGCGGTGGGCGCGGTCACGCGGCGGCTCGCCGGCGGCCCGCCGGGCGCCGTGCCCTGG
>JBOHQB010000568.1:0-8887 GCA_050731995.1 Candidatus Rokuibacteriota bacterium | reverse complement strand
GCGTCCGGCGCCGCGTCGAACGCGTGCACCGGATATCCCGCCCGCGCGAGGTTCCGCGCCATCGGGAACCCCATCCGGCCGAGGCCGATGAAGCCGATCGGAGTCGCTGTCGGTGTGTTCATGCCGCTGATTCTAGGCGATAATGCCGCGCGATGATGCGACTAGGAGGTCAGCTGATGAGCCTGCTCGCCGCACTGCTGCTCGTGCTCGCCGCCGCCGCCCCCGCGCTCGCCCAGTCCGCGGCCACGCTCGTGATCTCGCAGCCGGCCGAGGCGACGACGCTGGACCCCGGCCGGTCCACGCAGGTCCTGACGGTCAACTACTTCTTCAACCTCTACGACACGCTGCTCCGCTGGGACGCGTCGCTGAAGCTGATCCCGGGGCTCGCGACGGCATGGCGGAACGTGAATGAGACGACGTGGGAGTTCACGCTCCGACAAGGCGTGAAGTTCCACGACGGCGCCCCGCTCACGGCCGAGGACGTCAAGGCGACGCTCGAGCGCAATCTCGTCCCCGGCAAGACCACCGTGCAGCCGGGATTCTCGACGATCGAGGCGGTGCAAATCGTCAACCCGACGACGATCCGTCTCGTCACCAGGAAGCCGGATCCGTTGCTGCCGGTGCGCATGGCGCAGATGGGCGCGCAGATCCTGCCGGCGCGTTTGACGACCGACGAGGGCGTGAAGGAGGTCGCGCGCAAGCCCGTCGGCTCCGGCGCCTACCGGTTCGTCGAGTGGGTGAAGGACGAGCGGCTGGTCATGGAGGCGAACCGTGACTGGTGGGGCTGGGAAGGCAAGGCGCCGTCCGTCGAGCGCGTCGTGTGGAAGCCGATCCCCGACGACTTCCCGCGTCTCGTGGCTCTCGAGAAGGGCGAGGTGGACATCATCACCAACGTCCCGCCCGACCGGATCCGCTCGATCGAAGAGGGGCGCGCCACGCGCATCGTGACCGTCCCCTCGACCCGGCTCACGATCTGCGCGTTCAACGCGACCCAGGCGCCGCTCTCGGACCGGCGCGTGAGGCAGGCGCTCCACTACGCGATGGACGTGCCGTCGATCATCAAGAATCTCTACGCGGGCATGGGCAAGCCGATCAGCGGCGCCGTCGCCGACACCGACGTCGGCTTCAACCCGGCGCTCAAGCCCTATCCGTACGATCCGGCGAAGGCGAAGCAGCTGCTCGCGGAGGCGGGCTACGCCTCGGGGATCGACGTCACGCTCCACGCGGGCTACGGCACGATGGTCAACGACAAGGCGCTCGTCGAGGCGATCGCCGACATGTGGGGGAAGGTCGGTATTCGCGCGAAGGTCGCGATGATGGAGATGGGCGCGCGCGCGCGCCTGCTGAATGAACGGACGCTGCCGCCCAACGGATGCCTGCTCGGCAACCCGCAGTCCACGCTCCTCGACGCCGACGGGAGCCTCTGGCGGCTTCTCAATCCCAACGGTCTCAACGGCAAGTACTGGATTGGCAGCCAGCCGGGGCAGAAATTCCACGACCTGATGTAGCAGGCGCGGTACTCGCTCGACCCGAAGAAGCGTCGCGAGATCTACACGGAGGCGACGCGCATCATCCACGAGGAAAAGCCGTATCTCGAGCTGTTCCAGGAAATCATCGTCTACGGGACGAGCAAGCGCGTCGTCTTCAAGCCGCGGCCGGACTACCGGTTGATCGTCGCCGAGATGACGCTGGGCCCGAAGTGACGCGGCGCCGGTGACGCGACGCTAGCGGGCGCCCGCGAGCGCGGCCGCCATGGGCTCGAGCCCGTCCGCGAGCATCGCGCGTGGACAGCCGAAGTTCAGGCGCACGAAGCCCTTGCCTCCTCGGCCGAAGGCGGCGCCGTCGTTGAGCGCGACGCGCGCGCGCTCCAGGAAGAACGTGTAGGGGTCGTCGCCGGGGAGCCCGAGGCCCCGGCAGTCGAGCCACGCCAGATACGTCGCCTCCGGGGGCGCCACGGCGACGCCGGGCAGGCGACGCCGGACGAAGTCGACCATGAAGTCGCGATTGGCCTCGAGGTAGCGCAGCAGCGCGTCCAGCCACTCCTGGCCGTCGCGGTACGCCGCCAGCGCGGCGACGTAGCCGAAGACGTTCAGGCCGTGGAGCAGATCCGCGCGCGCGGCCGAGAACTTCTCGCGCAATCCCGCGTTCGGGATGATCGCGACGGCGCACTTGAGGCCGGCGAGGTTGAACGTCTTGCTCGGCGCCATGAACGTGATCGTGCGCTCGGCGACCTCGGGATCGAGCGAGGCGACCGGCGTGTGACGGTGGCCGTCGAAGACGAGGTCGCAGTGGATCTCGTCGGCGACGATCGTCAGGCCGCGCCGGAGGCAGACGCGCGCCATCGACGCGAGCTCCTCGCGCGTCCAGACGCGGCCAACCGGGTTGTGCGGGCTGCAGAGGAGGAACGCGCGCGTGCGCGCGCCGATCGCCCGCTCGAAGGCGTCGACGTCGATCGTGTAGCGCCCGTCCGAGCCGCGCGTGAGCTCGGCCTCCTCGCGCGTGAGCCCCGCGTTGGCGTGAGAGCGGAGGATCGGCGGGTACATCGGCGTCTGGATGAGCACACCGTCGCCCGGCGCGGCCAGCGCCCGCAGCGCCACGTTGAAGCCCGGGATGACGCCGGGGATGAGCGCGACGGCCTCGCGCGGCACGCGCCAGCCGTAACGCTTCTGCAGCCGGTCCGTGAAGACCTCGAAGAACTCCGGCTCCTCGAAGAGGTAGCCGTAGACGCCGTGCTCCGCGCGCTCGCGCAGCGCGCGGACGACCGGCTCCGGCGAGGCAAAGTCCATGTCGGCGACCCAGAGCGGGAGCACGTCGGGGCCGTACTTCCGCCACTTGTTGGCGGCCGTCGATCGCCGGTCGATCACCCGGTCGAAGTCGTGGCTCATGCGGCGAGGCTCGTCGACTGGATGCGCTTGACGCCCGCCTTCGTCATCTTCTCCCACGCCTTCGTGAGCGAGCCGTCCACATCGATGCCGCGGCAGGCGTCCTCGATCACATAGGTCGAGAGGCCGAGCTTGCGCGCGTCGAGCGCCGACCACGCCACGCAGAAGTCGGTCGCGAGGCCGGCGAGGAAGACCTGCCGGAGGCCGCGGTCGCGCAGGTACCCGCCGAGCCCGGTCGTCGTCTTGCCGTCGGCCTCGAAGAACGCCGAGTAGGAGTCGATCTGCTTTCGGTAGCCCTTCCGGATGATGAGCTCGGCGTGCGGAACCTTGAGCTCCTTGACGAGTTCGGCGTCCGCGGAGCCCTGCACGCAGTGGTCGGGCCAGAGCACCTGGGTGCCGTAGGCGAGGGCGACCGTCTCGAACGGCTTCTTGCCCGCGTGCGTGGAGGCGAAGGACGCGTGACCCGGCGTGTGCCAGTCCTGGGTGAGGATCACGTGCTGGAAGCCGGCGGCCAGCCGATTGATGAGCGGCACGATCTGGTCGCCTTCCTTCACCGGCAGTGTGCCGCCCGGGACAAAACAGTTCTGGACGTCGATGACGATCAATACGTCGCGCGGGCCCGGTGTGAGCTTCTTCCCGGGGGTCTGCGCGGCCGCCGAGCGGATGGTGGCGAGACCCGCGGTCACGGTCGCGGCGGCCGTCAGGGTCAGCAGAAACGTGCGGCGGGGGAGCGTCGTCATGGCGGAGCCTCCTTCCAACAATCGCTGCCTGGTACTAGAAGCTCACTTGACCGCGCCGTCAAGCGTCGATAGCATTGAATCAATGACCCCCATCAAGCGCCCACTCATGCTCGCCGCATTCCTGGTGATGACCGCCCATCACGCGCCGGCCCTCGCGGGCGCCCCGACCGATCAGCTTCGAGGTCACGTCGAGCAGGTGATCAAGATCCTCAGCGACAGCGACCTGAAGCAACCTGCCAAGCGCGGGGAGCGTCGCGAGATGATCATGAAGATCGCCGACGAAGTGTTCGACTTCAAAGAGATCTCCCAGCGCACGCTCGGGCGTCACTGGCAGGCGCGGACCCCGGCGGAGCAGGCCGAGTTCTCGGACCTCTTCCGGGAGGTGCTCGCGCGGGCCTACGTGAACCAGATCGAGAACTACTCCGGCGAAAGGGTGACGTTCCTCACCGACACGATCGAGGGCGAGGCCGCCACGGTCCGCACCAAGGTCGTCACCAAGGCGGGGACCGAGGTTCCGGTGGACTACCGGATGTTCGTCGCCGCGAGCCGGTGGCGCGTCTACGACGTGTCGATCGAGGGCATCAGCCTCGTCGGCAACTACCGGACGCAGTTCAACGCGATCATTCAGCGCAAGGGTTATCCGGATCTCGTCGCCAAGCTGAAGGAGAAGCACGACGAGCAGCTGGCGAGCGCCGCGCCGCGCGTCGAGCGCCGCGTCGGCGAGACGCGGGGGACCCCGTCGCCGACGACGCCCGCCGGCCGGCAGAGCCCCTAGCAGCACGCCTCCCGCGCGGGGTCGAGCGGCGCCGGCGTCACCAACACGCGAAGCGCGCCGCCCTCCGGTAAGGCCAGCAGTACCCGTATCCCCGGAACGGCGAGCCCCAGTACGGCGGCCCCCAATAGGGCGGCCCCCAGTAGGGAGGTCCCCAGTACGGTGGCCCCCTGTACGCGTAGTGTCGTGCCGCGTCCGCGTCGCGCGAGAGCACGGCCTCGATCTCGAGCGACGCGGCGACGAAGCGGCGCGCCTCCGCGTTGACGGGCTCGCCCCTGAGCAGCCCCAGCGCCTGGTCCGTCTGCGCCGCGACACGCACGTCCCGCACGAGTCCGCGATACGCGGTCAGCTGCTCGTCGGCGCGTGCGAGCTCGCCCTGCTGCAGCCAGGCGAGCCCGAGATAGAGCCGCGCGTCGGCGAGATTCGGCGCGCGCGCGACGGCCGGCTCGAGCGCGGCGACGGCCTCGCCCCAGCTGCCGAGCTTGTAGCGCACGATCCCCAGGCCGACGCGCGCCTCGAGACGGTCCGGGTTCTGCGCGAGCTGCGCCTCGTACGCGCTCGCCGCTTCGTCCCAGCGCCCCGCGTCGAGCGCGCGCGCCAGCCGCAGGTCGCCGGTCGCGCAGCCCGCGAGGACCGCGAACGAGAGCAGCGCGAGGAGCGCGCCGCGGATCACCGGCCCTGCCACTGCGGCTTGCGCTTGTCCAGGAAGGCGCGGACACCCTCCTGGAAGTCCTGGCTCAGATAGCAGGAGAGGATCAGGTCCTCGAGGTCCGTCGGCGCCAGCCGCGCGACGGCCCGGCGGGTCGCCTCCTTCGCCGCGGCGAGCGTGAGCGGCGCCAGCTCGACGAGGCGCTCGGCGAGCTCGCGCACACGCGCGGGCAGGTCGGCCGCCGGGTGGACCTGATCCACCAGGCCGATCGACTTCGCTTCGGCGGCGTCGAGCAGCCGCGCCGTGAGCACCATCTCGCGCGCGCGGATCGGCCCGACCGTGGCGACGAGGAGCGCGAGGCTCGCCGGCGCGACGAAGTTGCCGAGCGTGCGCGCGATCGGGGCGCCGAAGCGCGCGTGCGGCGCGGCGTGGCGCAGGTCGCAGGCGAGCGCCATGAACATTCCGCCGCCGACGGCGTCGCCCTGGACCATCGCGATCGTCGGCTTCGACATCCCGGCGAGCCGGGTCAGCACGCGGCTCGTGCGCGCCTCGTAAGCGAGCGCATCCTCTTTCGTCTTGAAGGCGAGGAACTGGCTGATGTCGGTGCCGCTCACGAACGCCTTGTCGCCCGCGCCGCGCAGGACGACGACCCGGACCGCCGGGTCCTTGTCCAGCCGCTCGCACACGTCGTAGAGCCCCTCCCACATCTCGAAGGTCATCGCGTTCCGCGCCTCGGGACGGTTGAACGTCAGCGTGGCGATGCGGCCCTCCTGTTCGACGCGGAGCTGCTCGGCGAGGCTCACGGCCCCATGATACCCCGGCGAGCTGCCGGTGTTCGACGGGCAGCACCCGATCGTGGGGAGCTGGGTCATCGATCAGGAGCCCGCGGGAGTCGGCATCCGCGAGTCCGAAGGGCCGGTGACGCGGAACGATTCTCCGTTCGTTCCCCACGTGCTCCTATAGAATTCTCGCGTGGCGCCGCGCGCGATCCTCGTCACCGGCTTCGAACCTTTCGGCGGGCATGCCGTCAACCCGTCCGCGGATGTCGCGAAGGCCCTTGACGGGCGCGTCTTCGGCGGCGCCACCGTGTGCGCGGCCGTCCTGCCCGTCCACCATCGGGATGCCGCGGCGCGCGCGGCGTCGCTCGTGGACGAGCTCCGCCCGGCCGCCGTCGTCCACTTCGGTCTCGCCGGCGGGCGCGCGCGCGTGGCACTCGAGCGCGTCGCCGTCAACGTGATGGACTTCGAGATCGCCGACAACGCCGGCTATCAGGCGCGGGGCGAGGCGTGCGAGCCGAGCGGGCCCGCGGCGTACTTCGCGACCCTGCCGCTCGGGCCGATGCTCGACGCGCTCCTCGCGCAGGGCATTCCCGCCTATGTCTCGAACACCGCCGGCACCTATCTCTGCAACCGCACGATGTACGCGACGCTCCACCTCGCGGCGACGCGCGGACTCGGAACGCGCGCGGGGTTCGTGCACCTGCCGTTCCTGCCGTCGATGGTCGCGGCGACGGGCGCGGACGCGCCCAGTATGGACGGGGCCCTGATGCTCCGCGCGGCCGAGACGGCGCTCGCCGTCGTCGCGGCCGCGTGAGCGGCCCCGCGCCCGTCCCCGACCTCCGCCGTAATCTGGTGGCGCTCGGAACCGATCACGGGCTCTTCATGGTCGGGCTGTCGTTCGCCTCCAGCGCGACGATCCTGCCCGCCTTCGCCACCGGTCTCGGCGCGCCGAGTGTGGTGATCGGCGCGATCCCGGCGGTCATGACGCTCGGCTGGTTCCTGCCCTCGCTCTTTTCCGCCGGGCACATCGAGACCCTCCCACGGAAGCTGCCGTTCGTGCTGCGCTGGACGCTGCTGGAGCGCGTGCCGTGGGCGGTGCTGGCGATGGCCGCGTTCTTCCTCGCCGAGCGCGCGCCCACGGCGATGCTGGCGCTGCTGCTCGCGGTCCTGCTCCTGATCGCCTCCACCAGCGGCGTGCTCATCCCGGCCTGGATGGCCATCATCGGCGCGACGATCCCCGAGACGCTGCGCGGGCGCTTCTTCGGCTTCACCCACCTCGCGGCGAGCGCCACCGGCCTCGCGGGCAGCTTCCTCAGCGCGTGGATCCTCGCCGCGGTGCCCGGCCCGCGCGCCTTCGGCTGGTGCTTTCTCTGCACGACCGTGGCGCTGGCGGTGTCGTACGTGGGCATCGCGCTCGTGCGCGAGCCCGCGGGACGGACCGCGTCCGAGGCGGTCCCGCTGCGCGCCTATCTCGCGCGGGTCCCCGGGCTCCTCAGACGGGACCGGAACCTCACCGCGTACCTGGTCGCGCGCGCGCTGGCGACGGTCGGGTGGATGTCGGGCAGCTTCTTCACGGTCTACGCGCTCCGTGCCTGGGACGCGCCGGCGTCGCAGGCGGCCGTCTTCACCGCCTTCTACCTCGCCGGCCACATGACCGGCACGCTTGCGTTCGGCTGGCTCGCCGACCACGCCGGCCACCGGCTCGTGCTCGTGGCCGGCGCCGCCGCGATGCTCGGCGCCAACGTGCTGGCGGTCGCCGCGCCGACGCACGCGATCTTCGACGGGGTGTTCGTCCTGTTCGGCCTGCAGATGGCGGCCGTGAACGTCTCGCAGCTCAACATCCTGCTCGAATTCGCGCCCGAGCCCGGTGCCCGCCCGACCTACGTGGGCCTCGGCTCGACGCTGGTCGCGCCCGTCTCGTTCCTGGCGCCCATCGCCGCCGGGCTGCTCGTGGACGCGATCGGATTCGGCACCGTCTTCGGTCTCGCCGCGGCCGCGGGCGTCGTCTCGGTGCTGGTGTTCGTGTTCGGCGTCCACGATCCGCGCCGCGCGCGCGCGCTTCTCGAGCCGGGGGCGTGAGGGCCGTCCTGTTCGACCTCGACGACACGCTGCTCGATTACTCGAGCGGCGTGGACCGTTGCTGGGAGACGGCGTTCCGTACGGCGGCGCCGCCGGGCCTCGACGCGGCGGCCCTGCTGCCCGTGCTCGCCGAGACCCGTCGCTGGTTCTGGTCCGAGCCCGAGCGCCACCGCGCCGAGCGCGTCGACATGCTGCGCGCGTGGACGCGGATCGCGGCCCACACGCTGGAGCGCGCCGGCCGGGCCGACGCGCGTGCCGCCGCGCAGGTCGCCGAGGCGTTCGCCGCGAGCCGGCGGGCGACGATGCGTCTCTTTCCCGACGCGCGCGCGTGCCTCGAGCGCCTGCGGCGGCGTGACGTCGCGCTGGCGCTCGTCACGAACGGCGACGCGCGTCAGCAGCGCGACAAGATCGAGCGCCACGGCCTGGCGTCGTTCTTCCAGGCGATCGTGATCGAGGGGGAGTTCGGCCGCGGGAAGCCCGATGCGGCCGTCTACGAGGCGGCGCTGCGCGCGCTCGGCCGCCGCGCGGACGAGGCGTGCATGGTCGGCGACAATCTCGAGTGGGACGTGGCGGGGCCCCAGCGGCTCGGGCTGACGGGGGTGTGGATCGACCGGGCCGGGAGCGGGCTGCCCACCGGCGCGACGGTGCAACCCGACCGTATCATCGGGGATCTCACGACGCTGGAGCCGGCGGGGCGAGCGTGAGGATCCTGCGCGCGCTCATCTGGGTGGCGACGGCGGCGTGCGTGTTCATGCTCTTCCGCCCGCTCGTCGAGCAGCTCCTGCTGCGGATGTCGACCGACGCCGGCTTTCCCTGAGCCGCGGAGGCACGCGCGGGCGGCAGTCAGCGCCCCCAGCGGTACTCGCCGTCCGAGCCGGGGCGCCCGCGACCGGTGCCCCCGTCGCGACCGCCGAGCTTGCGTGCGGGCCCGCGCTTGCCGGGGGGGCGCCGCGTGCCCGGAGGGGAGTCTGCACCCGGAGTCGGGC
>JBOHQB010000567.1:0-2694 GCA_050731995.1 Candidatus Rokuibacteriota bacterium | reverse complement strand
GGCTCACGGCGCCGTCGATCGGCGAGACGATCGCGGTGTCCGCAAGCTGCTGGCGTGCCAGGTCGAGCTCCGCCCGCCGCTGCGCAATGACCGCCTCGCGGTGGCGCACCTCCTCGCGCGCGTCCTGGTAGCGCCCCTCGGCTACCGCAAGATTCGCGACCGCCGTGTCGAACTGGGCGCGCGCGATCAGCTCCTGTTGCACGAGTTTCTCGGAGCGGTCCCGGGTCAGCTTGGCCTCGTCGAGCACCGCACGCGCCTGGCGGACGATCGCCGTCCGCTCGGGATTCACCGTCTCATCGGTACCGCGCGGCGACAGCCCGAGGCGCGCGCGCGCCTGCTGCAGCGCCGCGTCCGCCTGGTCCACGCGCATCCGGAAGTCGCTCTCGTCGAGGCGCGCGATGCGCTGGCCCCTCCGGACGCGCGAGCCGAGGTCCACGGTGATCTCGGCCAGACGGCCGGGAACCTTCGTGCCGAGCACCACCAGCTCGTCGGCGGCAAGCGTGCCGGTCGCGGTGACCGTGCGCGGTCGCATCTCCGTCGCGGCGGCGATGACCCGGACCTCGCGGGACGGCTGGGCGGCGGCCCCCTTGCCCCGCTCCTGAGCAGCGGTCGCGGGCACGTCCTGGCACGCCGCGAGGAGGAGAACGACGGCGAGAAGCGCCGGAGCGGGCGACAATCGCATCATGGAGATTCTACTCGACCGGGAGCGCGTCGAGAAACCGGCCGATCGCCGCCTGGACCTCCGCGCGGTGGCTCCGGTTCGGGAAGTGCGCGCCACCGGCCACGACGTGCAGCCGGGCACCGGGGATGGTCTCGGCCACGCGCCGCGACATCTCGACGGTGGGGAACGCGTCGTCACCGCCGGCGACGACGAGGACGGGGCAGCGGATGCGCGCGCAGTCGACGAGCCACTCGGGGCGCGAGTACGTTTCGTCGAGGAGGGCCAGGAGTGAGGCGACGGAGTGGCGACCGAGTGTCGCGAGCAGCTCGGCGTACCGCTCCGGCCGGGCTCGGAGCCGGGCGAGCGACGCCTCGCCCATCCGAAAACGCACGTTGGCGTCGAAGAACGCCTCGAAGTTCCCGGCCTCGACGAGCGGCCGGTGCGCGCGCCACCAGGCGACCTCCGACGCGAGCGGGGCATACGGCGGCCCGCTGACGGACACGACGCCGCGCACCCGAGCGGGCGCGTGGATCGCGGCCCAGAGCGAGAGCGCGGCGCCCATGGAGGCCCCGCCCCACACGGCCCGCTCGACGCCGAGAGCATCGAGCCAGTGCAGCAGGTCCTCGCACTTGTGCTCATACGCGTAGTCCTCGGCGCGCTCAAACCTCGAGGAGAGACCGTGACCTCGCGTGTCGGGAAACAAGGCGAGAATCCGCCCGAAGAACGGCTCGATGTCCGCCGTCATCACCGAGGAGTCTTCGACGGAGCCGCCGTGGATCCAGACGACGCGCGCCTTCGAGGGATCGCCCAGCTCCAGCCAGTGGAGCCGGACACCGTTGGGCAGTGCGAGCTCGGGCAGAGGCCTGCTACGCGGCGCGCCGTTCGAAGCGGCGCGCGACCATCGACATCGAGTTCGTGCAGAGCCAGTAGACGCCCGCGATGAAGAGGTAGAGCTCGAACGGCTTGATCTCGCGGTTGTTGACGATCTGCGCCGCCTTGGTGAGGTCCACGTAGCCGATGATCGAGGCGAGCGACGTGTCCTTGAAGAGCACGATCATCTGAGTGACCAGCGAGGGCACCATGTTCTTGAGCGCCTGCGGCAGGACCACGTACAGCATCGTCTGCGTGCCCGTCATCCCGAGCGCCGTCGCCGCCTCCACCTGCCCGCGTGGCACCGACTGCACACCCGCCCGCACGATCTCGCCGAAGTAGGCGGCCTCGAAGATCACGAACGCGGTGAGCGCCACGCCGTACTCGGGGATCGGCAGCCCCAGCAGCTGCGGAATGACGATCCAGATCCAGAAGATCACCATCACCAGCGGCACGCCGCGGAAGAACTCGACGTACATGGTGGCCGGCACGCGGATCCAGCGGCTGCCGGCGAGCCGTGCCAAGCCGACGAAGATCCCCAGCACGAAGCCCAGCGCGATGGCCGGCACGGCCAGCCGGAGCGTACCACCCGCAAAAGCCCCGACGCCGACCAGCCCCTGGAGCATCAGGAACTTGAAGTTGCTCGCGACGACCGAGAAGTCCATCGCCTAGCCGGGGCGCACGCGCGCGATCAGCCCCGGGATCGCGTAGCGGCGCTCGACCCGCGCCATGATCGTCGCGATCGACAGGCAGAGCACGAGGTAGATGAGCGTCCCAGCCGTGAGCGCCTCGATGGCCTTGGCCGTGTAGGTCTCGATCTGGCGCGTCTGGAACGTGAGCTCCGCCACGCTGATCGTCAGCGCGATGGAGGAGTTCTTGAGCAGGTTCAGCGACTCGCTGGTCCCCGGCGGGATGATGATCCTGAGTGCCACCGGCAGGATGACGTAGCGGTAGGCCTGGAATGTCGTCAGCCCGGACGCGACCGCAGCCTCCGTTTGCGTCTTCGGGATGGACTGGATGCCCGAGCGCAGGACTTCGGAGAAGCGCGCGCCGCTGTATACGCCGAGGGCGAGCACGCCCGCCCAGAACTCGAGCCCGTGCCCCAACATCCACTCGCGGATCACCTCGGGCAGGATGGGCGGTACCGCGAAGTACCAGAAGAA
>JBOHQB010000566.1:0-4205 GCA_050731995.1 Candidatus Rokuibacteriota bacterium | reverse complement strand
AGACGACGGTTGCGGGGCTCGTCGGCGACGGCGTGATCACCGACGAGATCACGGCGCTCCGACGCACGCACGACGGGTGGCGGGTCTCGGGCGTGCCCTGGCGCGGCGCCCGGCTCGAAGCCGACCTCGCAGGTCTCTTCCGGCTCCGCAAGGGGGCGACGACCGTCTTCAGGCATCTCGGTCCCGGCGAGGCCGCGCGCGAGCTGCTCGGCTGCGCGTTCCTGCCGCGCGCCGACGGCGCCGAGATCGCGCGTTTTCTCGAGGTCGCCGCCGCCCTCGTCGCAACGGCCGGGTGCCGGGAGATGACGTTCGCGCTGGACGGCGCGTTTCGGGACGCGCTGCCGCGAGCGCTCGAGGTCGCGCAGTGAGCGAGCACTACCTCGGCGTCATCCGTGCGGCTTCACGGGCGCACGTGCCGTTGAGCGTGCTGTTCGAGGTCACGCATCGCTGCAACCTCGGTTGCCAGCATTGCTACCTCACCGAGGGACCCGTCGGCCGGCCCAAGCCCACACGGGAGGAAGTAACGCTGGAGGAGATCCGCCCGCTCTTCGACGACCTCGCCGAGGCGGGAACGTTCTTCCTCACGCTGACGGGCGGCGAGGTGTTCATGCGCCGCGACTTCCTCGAGATCCTCGCCGAGGCCCGGGCGCGGTCCTTCTCCGTCACGATCTTCACCACGGGCACGCTCCTCACAGAGGAGACCGCCGAGAAGGTCGCCGCCCTGCATCCGCTGTCGGTCGAGGTGTCCATCTATAGCGCGAGGCCCGAGGTCCACGACGCGATCACACGCATCCCCGGCTCCCACGCGCGCTCGCTCCGCGCGCTCCGGCGCCTGCACGAGCGCGGGGTCGTCATCCTGATCAAGAGCCCGGTGATGAGCCTGAACGGAGGCGAGTACCACGGCATCGTCGCCCTCGCCGACGAGCTGGGCGCAGGCTACGGCTTCGACCCGCTCCTGATTCCCCGCCGCGACGGGGATCGGACGCCGCTGGCGCTCGCCCCGGACCGCGCCGCGATGCGCGAATTCCTCCACGATCCCGTCCTCGCGCGCGAGCTGTCCCAACCGGTGCGCTGCCTGCCGCAGAAGGGCGAGGAGCTGTGCGGCTCGGGGCGGCGCACCTGCATGATCTCGCCCTACGGCGACGTCTTCCCATGCGGCGTGCACCCCACGCCCGCCGGCAGCGTCCGGGAGCACCGCTTCCTCGACATCTGGCGGGGCTCGCCGCTGCTCCAGTCGCTCAGGCGGACGACCGTGGGCGACCTCAAGGGCGGGGCCAAAGCGGGCGCCGGCTTCCGTTGCAGCGCGCTCGCACTCATCGAGGAGGGCGACTTCCTCGCGCCGTTCCCGCGCGGCGAGGCGATGGCCGATCTCGCCGCCGAGGGGCGCGACGGCTCGGCCTGAGACGCGCGGGGGCACCGCCCGACACCTCCTGGGCCTCGCGCGCATGCACGAGGCCCTCGATGCGCTGGCGTTGGCGGGGATCGAGGCGATCGCGCTGAAGGGGCCCGCGCTCGCCGAGGCGCTGTGGCCCGCGCCCGGCAGCCGTCCCTTCACCGATCTCGACCTTCTCGTGCACGAGCGCGACCGCGTCCCGGCGGTCGCCGCCCTCACCGCCATCGGCTATCGTCACCTGTCGCTCGACCGCTCGCTCCGGTGGGAGCTCGCCCACGGCACAACGGTCACGCTCGTCCCCGAGAGCGGTGACGGGCCGCCGCTCGACCTGCACTGGGTGCTGATCGAGTGGCCGCGAGGGCAGCGGATCGACCGGATCGCGCCGGCAGAGGTCTGGGGTCGCGCCGGCGTCGCGGAGATCGGCGGCCGGCCCGCCCTGGTGCTCGCGTGGGAAGATCTCCTGATCTATCTCGCCGTCCACTTCGCCGTCCACCATGCGCTCGCGGGGGAGCACTGGCGCCGCGATCTGGCCCTGCTGCTCGAGTGCCGCGGCGCCGCGCTCGATTGGGCCGCGATCGTCGAGCGCGCCCGGCGCTGGCGGGTGAGAGTCGCGCTCTGGCTGGCGCTGGACACTGTGTCGCGGCGCTCCGAGGTGCAGGTGCCGCGCGACGCGCTACGCCGACTCCGTCCGCGGCTGGCACGCCGGACGCTGCTACGCCTACTCGTGAGGGGTGCGGAGGTCCGGCGTCCGCGGCTCGAGCACCTCATCGCGTTGCTCCTCATCGATCGGGGACGCGATCGGGCACGCGCGGCGCTGGCCTCGGTCGTCCCGTCGCCGGCGTGGGCGCGCCTCCGCTACGGCAACGCCTCGACCGTCGGCGCCTACCGGGCGCACGCCCGCCGCCTCCTCGGTATCACCACCCGGACCATTAAATGAATGATGATTCATCGGGGAGGGGTGGAAAGGGGTACTCACCCGGGTTGCGAGATCCTCATATTCGTGATGAGGGATATGCGTTTACCGATCGCGTGGCTCGCCGGCATGGTCGGGGCCGGGCTTTGCTGGGCGCCCCGTCGAAGCCGGATCCATTAAAAGCGTCCAGACGGGCACCCTGACGATGTCCACGACGGTCCAGACGGCGACGCTCGGGACCGCGGTCGTGTACCTCGACGAGAACGCCCGGCCCGAGGACTCCGAATCGTTCGTCCTCACGCACTGAGCCGCTGGCTGCTCGACGGCTACAACGTCCTCCGCCGCGATCCCGACCTCCGTGCGCGTGAGGCCGAGAGCCTCGAGGCGGGCCGCGCGGCGCTGCTCCATCTCCTGGCCGGAGTCGCGCGCGCCTCGGGCGAGCGCTTCACCGTCGTCTTCGACGGCGCGCCCGGAGGCTCGGCGCCCATCGAGGGGCAGATCACCGTGGTCTTCTCGCGCCCGCCGGCGACCGCCGACGACGTGCTCGAGCGCCTGGCGCGGGCGGCCGGCGCGGGCAGCGTCGTCGTGTCCTCCGACCGTCGTGTCAGGGACGCGGGCCGTCGCGCGGGCTGCGCCGTCGTGACCGCCGAGCAGTTTCTCGACGCCGCGCGCGGCGGAGGCGCGCGCGCGGACGACACGGCCGAGTTGGGCGAGAAGGACGACGCGGACGACACGGACGAGCGTCCCGGCAAGCGCGGCAATCCCCGCCGGCGGTCGCACGACGAGGTGCTGGCGGCGCGTGCGCTCAGGCGGCTCCGCCCTGACCGTCGCTGAAGCCTCGGCGAGAAGAGGGCTCGTGAGTCGTATCCAATCGTTGACACCTGGCGCGGGCGCGTGACACGGTGGGCGCGTGGCCCGCGCCCACCGGTGGCTTGTCCCGCTGCTCGCGGCGCTCCTGGTCGCCGCCGCGCCGGCCGCCTCCTCGGATCTCACGGGCGTCGTCGTGCGCGTCGTCGACGGCGACACGGTCCACGTAAGGCTCGGCGACCGGATCGAGAAAGTACGCTACATCGGCGTGAACACACCGGAGCTGCACCATCCGACCAAGGGGCGCGAGCCCGGCGGCGGGGAGGCGGCGCGCGTGAACGAGGAGCTGGTCGGGGGAAAGCGCGTCAGGCTCGAGCTCGACGTCCAGTCCCGTGACCGCTACGGCCGCCTGCTCGCCTATGTCTGGGTGGGGGACGTCATGGTGAACGCCGAGCTGGTCCGCCGGGGCTACGCGCAAGTGATGACGGTCCCGCCCAACGTTCGCCACCAGGGGCTATTTCTAATAATCGAGCGCGAGGCGCGTACCGTGGGACGCGGCCTCTGGCGCACGGGCTGAGCCGGAGACCGGCCCTCGCTCAGGCCAGCGCGGGCTTCACCTCGCGCCCGACGAGCGCGATCGCGTCGAGGTCCTCCTGGTCGAGCAGCTGGAGCATCACGCGTCCGATGCCGAGGTCGCGCCAGCGGCGCAGGTCCTTGACAATCTCGGCGGGCGAGCCGAAGAGGAAGCTCGCGGCGTGCCAGCGGGCCGCGTCCTCGGGCAGCCGCGGGAAGATCCGGAGGGTCCGGGCGAGCCGAGCGTTCACCTCGTCCGGGGTGCGGCCGACGATGATCGGCACCATGAGCGAACGGTCGATCGTCGCGGGATCCCGGCCGACGGCGCGGCAGTGGTCCTCGAGGACGCGGCACTTGGCGGCGTACTCGTCGGGGCTCACCCGCGTCACGTTCCACTCGTCGGCGTGCGCGGCGACGATCCGGAGCGTGCGCCGCTCGCCCCGGCCGCCGATCACGAGCGGCACGCGGCCACCCGGCGGGAGCGGATAGCTCTCCGCCTCGCGGAGCGGATAGTAAAGC
>JBOHQB010000565.1:0-1800 GCA_050731995.1 Candidatus Rokuibacteriota bacterium | reverse complement strand
GGCGCGACATCTACAACGGCGCCTGCGACGTGGTGGTCACCGACGGGTTCACCGGCAACGTCGCGATCAAGATCTCGGAGAGTCTGGCCGATATGCTCTCGACGATGGTCAAGGAAGAGCTGCGGCGCGACGTGCGATCCAGGGCGGCGGGCGCGCTCGGGCTGCCCGCCTTCGACCGGATCCGTCGCCGCGTGGACTATACCGAGGCGGGCGGCGCGCCGCTGCTCGGCATCGACGGCGCCGCGATCATCTGCCACGGGTCCTCGCCGCCGAAGGCGATCAAGAACGCGGTCAAGGTGGCGGCCGAGTGGGCGAAGGCGGGGCTCAACGAGCACATCAAGGCGGCGCTCGACGCGGAGACGACGCGGAACGGACGCGACGGGGGACGCGCATGACGCGCGCGAAGATCACCGGGCTGGGGGCGTACGCACCCAAGCGTATCCTCACGAACGCCGACCTCGAGAAGATCGTCCAGACGAACGACGCGTGGATCGTCCAGCGGAGCGGGATCCGCGAGCGTCACATCGTCGACGAGACCGAGGCGACCTCCGACCTGGCGCTCCGCGCCGCGCAGCAGGCTCTCGAGCGCGCCAACGTGCTTCCCGAGCAGGTCGAGTTCATCGCGGTCGGCACGACGACGCCGGACATGTACTTCCCGACCGTGGGCAACATCGTCCAGCACCGGCTCGGCTGCGGCCGCGCCGGCTCGGTGGACCTGCTCGCCGCGTGCGCCGGCTCCATCTACAGCCTGTCGTTCGGCGCGTCTCTGATCCAGACGGGCAAGTACCGGCGCGTGCTCACGATCGGGGCCGAGACGCTCTCGCGGATCACCGACTTCACGGACCGCGGCACGTGCGTGCTGCTCGCCGACGCGGCCGGCGCCGCGGTGCTCGAGCCCTCCGAGGACGGCAGCGGCCTGCTCGACTTCGACCTCTACTCGGACGGCCAGTACTGGGACCTGCTCTACATGCCGGGCGGCGGCTCGCGCCACCCCGCGACGCGCGAGACCGTGGACGCGCGGATGCACTTCGCCAAGATGAAGGGCGCCGAGGTATTCAAGGTGGCCGTGCGCATGTTCGTCGACTGCACGAAGCGGATCCTGTCGCGCAACGGCTACACCGCCTCCGACGTGAGCCTCTTCGTCCCGCACCAGGCGAACCTCCGGATCATCGAGGCGGCGGCCAAGCGCGTCGATCTGCCGATGGAGCGCGTCTACGTCAACGTGGACCGCTACGGCAACACCGGCGCGGCGTCCGTGTACGTCGCGCTCGAGGAGGCCGTCGCGGCGGGCCGGGTCGCGAAGGGCGACCTCGTGCTGCTCGCGGCCTTCGGCGGCGGCTTCACGTAGGGCGCGGCGTTGATACGGTGGTAGTGCGAGCCGAAGCGGTGCCTCCGCTGAGGCGAGCGGTGAAATGATCGGAAACCGGGAATGACGCGTTTCTGTTTCCAGGCCGGGGTGCGAGCCGAAGCGGTGCCTCCGCTGAGGCGAGCGGTGAAATGATCGGACATCGCCGATGATCGCGTTTCTGTTCCCAGGCCAGGGCTCGCAGGCGGTCGGCATGGGCCGCGCCTTCTACGAGTCGTCGCCCGGCGCCAAGGCGGTCTTCGAGGAAGCCAACGCGGCGCTCGGCTTCGACCTGACGCGCGTGATCTTCGAGGGTCCGGAGGCCGAGCTCCAGCTCACCGCCAACACGCAGCCGGCGGTGCTGACGGCGTCGGTCGCGGCGGCGGCCGCCGCCGCCGAGCGCGGGCTGGTGCCGGCGCTCGCCGCGGGCCACAGCCTCGGCGAGTACTCGGCGC
>JBOHQB010000564.1:0-13912 GCA_050731995.1 Candidatus Rokuibacteriota bacterium | reverse complement strand
GCCCCAGCGCGACGCCGGTGCCCACGCTGCCGACCAGCTCCGCGACCCGGCGGGGAGTCATCGCGTCGTAGCCGTGCGCCTCGTCGAGACCGTAGAGCAGCCCGTAGTTGCCGGGCATCAACACGCGCCCCCGGACGAGGGCCAGGGCGTCGCCGTCGTCGGCGCAGCGGGCGCGCGAAGCGAGGAACGCGCGGGGGAACGCGCGCTCGTTCCGCCAGACGCGCGCGTCGCGGCCGTCGTATTCGAGCGTCATGTCGGGCCTCGGCGCCCCGGCGCCGGGCGGCATGACGACGCGGCGCACGCCGAGGAGGTCGAGCGCGGGCGACAGCAGCACGGCGGCGGGCGCGAGCGGCTCACTGCCGTGCAGCAGGATGGGATTCTCCGCGAGCCCCTGCCCCAGCGCGAAGCCCGTCCCGACCGTGCCGACGAGCTCGGCGATGCGCCGCGGCGTCATGGCGTCATAGCCGTGCGCCTCGTCGAGACCGTAGAGGAGCCCGTAGTTGCCGGGCATGAGAACGCGGCCGCGATCGGCGCTCGCGCGCTGCAGCGCCGCGATCGCGGGCGTCGACGGGTAGAGCCAGCGCGCATCGGCGACGGGGTTGTAGGTCATCGCGACCGGCAGCAGGCTCGCGAGCTGCAAGAGGGTCAGCGCCCAGCCCCAGCCCGGCCGTTTCTCAGGATCCGCCAGCCAGCCGAGCAGCAGCACCGCGCCGACGGCGAGCAGGCCGAGCAGTCCCAGGTACTGGAGCGCGAGCGGGAGCGTCAGCGCGCGCGCGCCCGGCTCGTCGCCGAGTCCCACGACCCAGGCGAGGGCCGCGACGACCAGCGCCAGCGTCCAGACGCGGAGCGCGCGGGAGAGCCACGGCCGCGTCGCACCCTCGCCGCGCGCGATCGCGTCGAGGCCGAGCGCGCCGAGCGTGCAGAGCGCGAAGCCGATGAGCGGCATCAGCCTGAGGTTGGTGCCGAGGGCGAGCCCGGGCAGCTCCGCGAGGACGACGACGCCCGGCGCCCCGTAGTGCAGGGCGAGGAGCATGAGCAGCAGCACCGCGAAGAAGCGCGTCGCCGTATGGCGAAAAGCCGCGAGGAGGGCCAGCGGCAGCGCCAGCACCGGCACGATCCCGAACCAGGTCGAGACGATAGCGAACTGCCAGGGCCCCCAGGCGTCCCCGCCGGCGCCGAAGAACCACGGCATCAGAAAGGTGATGGCCGCGCGCGGCGGGACGGAGAGCGTGAGCGTCCACTGCGTACGGTACGCGTAGACGGCGCTCTCGCGCACGTAGTCCCAGAACGGCAGCAGCTGGACCGCCGCGAGCGCGCCGCCCAGCAGCGCGCCCGCCGCGCAGCGCGCGAGAAAGCGGCGGGGCGCGCCCCGGGCGCGCACGAGCGCCCAGGCGCCCGCGGCCAGGGCGCCGTGGAGCGGCCCCTGCGGATAGCCGGCGACGAGATCGAGCCCGAGCGTGAGGGCGAGCGCCGCGACCGCGCCGCGCCCCGCCCCCTGCCGCAGGCGCTCGACGAGGCCGAAGAGCAGCGGCAGGAAGATCATCGTCGAGCCGTACGGCCAGTGGAGCCAGCCGATCATCGTGCTCGAGAGCATGAAGCCGAGCGCGCCGGGCAACGCGGCGAGCGGATGCAACGCCAGCACGCGCAAGCACCAGTACGTCGCGAGCCCCGCCACCGCGAGCTTGAGCGCGGCGATCAGCGTGATCGCCAGCGGGACCGGCAGCACCAGCGCGAGCCAGTGCGGCGGGAAGAGCAGCGCCGTCACGGTGTTGGAGAAGAAGGGCGTGCCCGTGTACTCGTGCGGGTTCCAGAAGGGAAATCGCCCGGCGTGGATCTCACGGACCGCCCAGATGAGCCAGGGATGGAAGACGTGCGTCACGTCGCTGAGCGCCGGGTTCGCGGGAACGGGGCCGCGCGCGAGCGCGCTCCACGGGTAGAGCGTGAAGAGATTCGCCGCGGGCGCGAGCGTCCGGCCGGGCAGGAGCGCCGGCGCGAAGACGATCAGCGGCAGGACGAGGAGCGCCGGCGCGATGAACCGGTCGAGGCGGTCCCTCACCGGACGAGGTTGTCGTCGCGCGCGCCGCCGTCGATGCCAGTCTGGCAGATTTGCGCCGGCGATCGCGCGCGCGCCCGCTGCAGGGCAGCGGCGAATCGCCGGACGGTCTTCGCGCCTCCCAAGATCACCGGAACCGCGGCGCGCGGTGTCGGGTTAAGAGCCCGGAGGATTGCCATGGGTACGATCCGCCTGCTCACCGTCATCGCTGTCCTCGCTCTGACCGCCGGGGGCGTCTCGGCCCAGCTGTTCGCGCCCGAGAGCCTCGAGCGGTACTTCCGGATCGAGACCCACGTGGAGCACCGTGCTCAGGGTGCCGTCGTCTGGGGCTACGTCTACAACAATACCAACCTGCACGCCGAGAAGATGACCGTGCAGGTGGACACGCTCGACGCCGCGGGCGCGGTGACCCGTTCGACGACGACCTGGGTGCCGGGACTCGTGCCCGCGACCTACCGCGCGTACTTCGAGACGCGCGCCCCGGCGGGCACGCAGTATCGCGTGCGCGTCCTCTCGTTCGACTGGATCGGTCGCGGCAGCGGCAACTGAGCGAAGCCCCTCCGGCGACGTCCCCGGCCCGCGGCGGGGCCGTGATGATAGATTGGCGGGGCGCTGTCAGCGGCGCGCACGGGAGGAGCCATGCTGGGAGACGTCGTCGAGCTGTCCGTCGTCGTGCGGAACCTGGACGAGGCGGTGGCGCGCTTCACGAAGCTGTTCGGCCTCACGGTCCACCACCGCGGCGAGTCCAAGCAGTTCGGGTTCAAGAACGCCATCCTGCCCACCGGGATCGGCCACATCGAGCTGATGGAGCCGACGGATCCGACGAAGCCCGTCGGCCGCTTCCTCGAGAAGAACGGCGAGGGCGTGTACCTCGTCGGCTTCGAGTGCCGGGACGTTGCCGGGGCGGTGGCGAAGCTGCGGAGCGACGGCGTTCGCGTGGACAGCCCGCGCGAGGACATCGCCTGGGTGCACCCGCGCGAGACGCACGGGCTCTTCGTCGAGCTGCGCCATCGTGAGCGATACGAGTAGGCCCGTGGCGCTCGAGGTGCCGGACGGCTGGGGACTCGAGGGCAAGGTCGCGATCGTCACCGGCGGCGGCGCCGCCGGCGACGGGATCGGCAACGGCCGCGCCGCGGCGATCCTCCTCGGCAGGGCCGGAGCGCGCGTCGTCGTGGTGGACCGGGACCCGGCCCTCGCGAAGCGGACCGTCGAGATGATCGAGGCGTCGGGCGGGACGGCGATCGCGCTCGAGGCCGACGTCACGCGGTCGGCGGACTGCGCGACGCTCGTGGCCGCCGCGGTGGACCGGTTCGGGCGCCTCGACTTCCTGGACAACAACGTCGGCATCGGCAGCCGCGGCACCGTGGTCGACGAAACCGAGGAGAGCTGGCGGCGGCTGATGCAGGTCAACGTGGACACGATGTTCTTCATGGCGAAGCACGCCATCCCCGCCATGCGGCGCGCGGGCGGCGGCGCGATCGTCAACGTGTCGTCGATCTCCGCGCTGCGCCCCCGCGGACTCACCGCGTACTCCGTCTCCAAGGGCGCGGTCATCGCGCTGACCCGCGCGATGGCGGTGGATCACGGCCCCGAGGGCATCCGCGTCAACTGCGTGGCGCCCGGCCCCGTCTACACGCCGATGGTCTACCAGCGGGGCATGAGCGACGCCGCACGCGAGCGGAGGCGCCGGGCCTCGGCGCTCGGGATCGAGGGCACCGGCTGGGACATCGGCCACGCCGTGCGCTTCCTGCTCTCCGACTACGCGCGTTACATCACCGGCCAGACGCTCGTCGTGGACGGCGGCACGACGCTGACGGCGCCGGAGCGCGACTCACGATAACGAGCCGTCCCCCGTGACGCCCAAGCTGCGGGTGTGGATCGTGTTCGGCGACGCGCTGAAGTTCGGCTCCGGTCGCGCCCAGCTTCTGGAGATGATCGACGCGCGCGGATCGCTGCGGCAGGCGGCGCAGGCACTCGACATGTCCTATCGCAACGCGTGGGGCTACCTGCGTCAGCTCGAGCGGGCTGCGGGCTTTCGATTCGTGGAGCGGGCGCCGGGGGGGCGCCCGCGGGGCGGCATGCGGCTCACGCCGCGGGGCCGCGAGTTCCTCGCGCGCTACTGGAAGTTCCAGAAGAGCCTCGACGCGGCCTCGACGCGCCGCTTCGCGCGCTTCTTCGGCGGCGGCGCGCTCAGGCGCCGTGCTTCGCCGCGATCGCCAGCGCGATCCGCTCCGGGCTGATCGGGCACTCGGTGATCCGCACGCCGGTCGCGTCGTGGATCGCGTTCGCGATGGCGGCCGGCGCCGGGACGATGGGCGGCTCGCCGACGCCGCGGGCGCCGAAGGGCCCCGACGGTGACGGCTTCTCGACAATGATCGTCTCGATGCTCGGCAGGTCCGCCGCCGTGAGCTTCCGGTAGTCGAGCAGGCTGGGGTTCGTCAACCGCCCGCGCTCGTCGAAGATGAGGCCCTCGGTCAGCGCCATGCCGAGGCTCTGGACGGCGCCGCCCTGCATCTGGCCCTCGACGCCCAGCGGATTGATCGCCTTGCCCACGTCCTGGACGACGACGAAGTCGCGCAGCGTCACCTCGCCGGTGTCTCCGTCCACCTCGATGCGCGCAAGCTGGGCCGCGAAGCCCGGCGCCTGCTGCGAGAACGCCGGCCGGCTCACGCCGAGGACCGGCTGCACCTTGGACATGTAGAGGTTGCCCTTCTTGCCGATCGTGGCCAGCGTGACGCCGCGGTCCGGCACGCCGCGTACGACCACGCGTCCGTCCTCGATCTCCAGATCCTCGGCCGCCGCCTCCAGCTCCTTCGCGGCGATGTCGAGCGTCTGGCGGCGCGCGTCCTGCGCGGCCTGGAGCACCGCGGTGCCGACCGTGTACACGGTCTTGCTGCCGGCGCTGAGCCCGGTCACCGGCGCTACGTCGGTGTCGCCGGTCGTGATCCGGACCTTGTCGATGTCGAGGCCGTAAGCCGAGGCCGCGATCTGCGCGAGCGCGATGTTCGTGCCCGCGATGTCCACCTGCCCCGTGAGCACGCTGAGCGAGCCGTCGGGGTTGAGCCGGACCGTCGCGCTGGTCGGCTGGAGCCCGCCCAGCCATCCGCCGAGGGCGAAGCCCACGCCGCGTCGCGTGCTCCCGTCCTTGCCGTTGCCCCGCGTCCACTCCTTGCGGGTCTTCCACAGCGGATGCGCGGCGATCTGCGCGAGCACTTCGTGGGCGCCGTTGCTCTGCCAGGGCTGCCCGTTCACCATCGGGTCACCTTCCTGGCTGAGATGGCGGCGCCGGAACTCCACGGGGTCGAGATCGAGGGCGCCCGCGAGTTGCTCCATCTGGGACTCGATCGCAAAGATCGTCTGCGGCGCGACCGGTGCGCGATACGCGGCGACGCTCGGTTTGTGCGTGAGCACCTCGCAGCCGCGGATGTCGAAGGCGGGCCACCGGTACATGCTGCCGAGGAAGACCGCGCTCACGGCGAGCACCGTGCCGGAGAACGCGCCGGAGTCGAGGATCGTCTCGGCCTCGAGGGCCATCAGCGTGCCGTCGCGCTTCACACCGGTCTTGAGCCGGATGATCACCTGCGGCGCGGGCATCCCGGCCTCGAGCTCCTCGCGCCGGGTCATCACGTAGCGCACCGGACGGCCCGTGACGCGCGCCAGCACCGCCGTGATCGGCTCGCAGAGCGCCCGGATCTTACCGCCGAAGCCGCCCCCGCACTCCACCGGGACGACGCGGATCCGGTTCTCGGGAATCTCGAGCACGTCGGCGACCTCGGAGCGCGTGTTGAAGGAGCCCTGCGTGCTCGCCCACAGCGTGAGGAGCCCCGTACTGTCCCACTCGGCCAGCACGGCGTGAGGCTCGAGATAGCCTTGATGCACCATCGGCACGCGATACGTGTTCTCGAGGACGAGGTCCGACTCGGCGAACCCCTTCGCGACGTCGCCCTTCTGGAACTTGGCCTGCTGCGAGATATTGACGGCCTTGGGCAGCGGCGCGTCGCTCTTGGCGACGGCGACCGCGGAGTGCGCCAGCGCTTCGCGCGTGTCGGCCTCGGTGCCGGCATCGGCGACGGGCGGCGCGCCGGGCTGCATGGACAGGAGCGGATCGACGGCGACGGGCAGCACTTCGTACTGGACTTCGATCAGGTCCAGCGCCTCTTCGGCGATCGCCGGCTCGTCGGCCGCCACGGCCGCGACGGGCTGGCCGGCGAAGACCACGCGGTCGATCGCGAGGACCGCGTGCGCGCGCGTCGGCGCCTTCTTCTTCAGCTCCGGGATGTCGGCCGCGGTGAGCACCGCGCGGACGCCGGCCAGGGCCTTCGCCTTGCTGGTGTCGATCCTGACGATGCGCGCGTGGGCGTGGGGGCTGCGCAAGAGCTTCGCGTGCAGGAGCCCGCGGCGCGGGAGATCGGCGACGTACTGGACCTTGCCGAGCACTTTCTCGGCCCCGTCCGGACGCGGAATCGCGAGCCCGACACCCTTCACATCGCGCGTCGTCTTCATCGTCATCGGCGTGATCCCTCCTGGGCGGGCATGGCGGCCGCGACTTCCGTGATGGCCGCCAGCATGGCAGTGTAGCCGGTGCACCGGCAGAGATTGCCGGCGATGCCGTAGCGGATCTCCTCCTGCGTCGGGCGCGGATTCTCGGCCAGGAGCGCGACCGCCGCCATGAGGACGCCCGGGATGCAGAACCCGCACTGGGGCACGCCGAGCCTGACGAACGCCTCCTGGAGCGGGTGGAGCGCGTCGGCCCGGCCGAGCCCCTCGATCGTCAGGACCTTGTGGCCCCGCGCCTGCATCGCGAGCATGAGACAGCTCGCCACCGGCTTGCCGTCGAGGTGGATCGTGCAGGCGCCGCAGTCGCCGGTCCCGCAGCCTTCCTTCGGACCGGTGAGGCCCAGGTCCTCGCGGAGCGCGTCGAGCAGCGTCTCGTACGGCCGCACCAGCACCTCGACCGCTTCGTCGTTGACCGTGCAGCTCAGCAGAGATCTCGGCACGTCAGCACTCCTTCCGGTGGATCATGCGCGCGCCCGCTCGAGCGCGATGGCGAGCGTCCGGCGCGTCAGCACGCGGACGAGGTGACGACGGAAGTCGGCGGAGCCCCGCTGATCGCTGATGGGTTTCGCGGCCTCGACCGCGAGATTCGCCGCACGCTCGATCAGCTCGGGCGTCGGCGGCTGCCCCTCGAGGACCTGCTCGGCGGCGGTCGCGCGCACGGGCGTCGGCGCGACGGCCGCGAGCGCGATCCTGACCTTGCGGCACACGCCGTCCGACAGCGAGATCTGCGACGCGACGCCGACGACCGCGATGTCGAGCTCGCGCCGCGGCGTGTGGCGCAGGTAGCTGCCGCCGCTCCGCGGACCCGGTGCCGGCACGACGAACTCCACCAGCAGCTCGTCGGCGCCGAGCACGATGCCGTGAACGCCCGTGAAGAATTTCTCGACGAGGACCCGTCGATCCCCTCTCGGACCGGCGATCACGGCCTCGGCGCCGAGCGCCAGGAGCGGCGGCGCCATGTCGGCCGACGGCGCGGCGTTGCACATGTTGCCGCCGACGGTCGCGAGGTTCCGGATCTGGACCGAGCCGACGAGCGCGGCGCTGTCCGCGACCGAGGCGTAGTGCGAGCGGACACCCGGGTCGAGCTCGAGCGCGCGCGCGGTCACCGAGGCGCCGATACGCAAGCCGCCGTCGAGTCTCAGAAGGCGGAGATCGGCGATGCCGGACAGGTCGACGACGCAGCGGGGCTTGAGCACCCCGTTCTTCATCTGCGGAACCAGGTCAGTCCCGCCCGCGATGACCTTGGCCTCCGGCCCGCGCTCGGCGAGGACGCGGAGACACTCCTTGACGCTCCCGGGCACGGCCAGCTCGAAACGTCGCACGCGAGTCTCCTTAGCGGAACCGGGGCATGACTTCCCGGGCGAACAGTTCCATCGAGCGGCGGATGCGATCCTGGGGCAGGCCGCCGAAGTTCATCCAGCAGAGTACCTCGCCGACGCCGAGACGCTGCAGCTGCCCGATCCGCTCGGCGACCGTGTCGGGCGAGCCGAACGCGACCGTCTCGGCGACGAGCTGCTCCCAGGTGATCTTGCCGAGCCGCTCGGCCATCGTGCGGAACCCGGGCTGGAGCAGCGGGTGCACGTCCTCGATCCGCTCCGGAATCAGAAAGCGCCGCAGGGACTCCTGATACCACATCTCCGCGTCCTTCGTCTGGGCGAGCGCCTCCGCGTCCGTCGGCGCGACGTAGATGTGGCGCGAGACGCCCCACCGACCGAGCAGCGCCTGCGTCTCCGCCTCGGTCCGGCCCGCCTTCTGGCACGCCTTGACGTAGGTGTCGCGCTGCTGGACGAGCTGATCGACCGGGCCGCGCAGCATCGAGTTGAGCATCGGCACGCCGCGCAGCGCCGTCGCCTCGATCGTGTCCGGGCTCGTGCAGACGACGTAGAGCGGCGGGTGCGGCTGCTGGATCGGCTTCGGGATCACCCGCACCTCGGGGATGGTGTAGTACCGGCCCTCGAAAGAAAAGCGCTCCTCGGTCCACGCGCGCACCATGATCGCGAGACTCTCCTCGAAGCGCTCGCGGTTCTCGATCTGGGGGATCCGGTAGCCCGCGAACTCGACCGGGCGGTTGCCGCGCCCGACACCGACGTCGAGACGGCCGCCGCTCAGGATGTCCACCATCGCGAGCTCCTCGGCGAGCCGGATCGGATCGTGGAAGGGCAGGATCGCGGCCGCCAACCCGATCCGCACCCGCGCGGTGCGCATCGCCGCGGCCGCCGCCAGCACGGCCGGCGAGACCGAGAGACCGTACTCGATGAAGTGGTGCTCGGTCAGCCAGAGGCTGTCGAAGCCGAGCTCCTCGGTCCACGCCATCTGCTCGATGTCGCGCTGGAAGACCTCGGCGTGGGTGAGCGAGGGCGGAGCCTGGAGGAAGAAGTAGGTCCCGAAGCGCATTTCTCTCGGACGAGACTGTATCATGGCGGCCATGCGACTCGGCGTGACCATGCCGCTCCACTCCCCCGACGGCTCGCCGCTGACCCGGGATGCCCTGATCGGCGGCGCGCGGCTGATCGAGCGGACGGGGTTCGACAGCCTCTGGTGCTTCGACGCGATCGGCCGCGGCTTCATCCTGCCCGACCCGCTCATCGCGGTGTCGGTCGCCGCGAGCGTGACCGAACGCCTGAGCGTCGGCACGTGCATTTTACAAGTCCCGCTCCGCCATCCGGTCGAGCTGGCGCATCGGATCCTCACCGCATCGCTCGTCTGCGGGGACCGCCTGCTCCTGGGCGTCGGCGCCGGGTCCACCAGGACGGACTTCGACGCGCTGGGCCTCGACTACGGCCGGCGCATGCAGGACCTCGACGACGCGCTCGCCGTCATGCGGCGCCTCTGGAGCGGCGAGCAGGTCGGCGCCGTCGGCCTCACCCCGTGGCCCTCGACGCTCGGGGGCCCAAAGCTCCTGATCGGGAGCTGGAGCGGAAAGCGCTGGATCCCGCGCGCCGCCAAGGAATTCGACGGCTGGATCGCGTCGGCGGCAAAGACGAGCTTCGCGACGCTCGCCGACGGCATCCGGCGCTATCGAGCGGCGGGCGGGGCGCGGGCGATCGTGACGAACATCGCGGTGGATCTGGACGAGCCCACGGCGCCGCTCCCCGACGACGGGCCGTTTCACCTCCGCTGCGGCCGCGAGGCCGCCGTGGAGAGGCTCCGGCGTCTTGCTGACCTCGGCTTCGACGACGCGATCCTCGTCCGGAGAAGCCACACCGAAGCGCGGCTCGCCGCGATGCTGGCGCTCCTGGCCCGCTGAGCACGTGAAGCTCGGCGTCTATCTCAACGCGCAGCACCCGGCGGGCGACGATCCCGCGCGCCGCTTCGCCGAGACCGTGGAGCAGGTGCGCCTGATCCGCTCCCTCGGCTTCGACTCCATCTGGGGCGGCGAGCATCACGTGACGCCGGGCTTCCACTACTTTCCGCTCCTGCCCATGCTGCAGCGGCTCGCTGCCGAGGCCGAGGGGCTGGCGGTCGGGACGAATCTCATCCTGCTGCCCCTGCACAATCCGGTCGAGCTGGCCGAGGTCGCCGCGTTCCTCGATGTGACGACGGGCGGGCGCTTCATGCTCGGCGTGGGGCTCGGCTACCGGCCCGAAGAATTCGCGGTCTTCGGCGTGCCGATGCGCGAGCGCGTCAGCCGGCTCACGGAAGGCGTCGAGATCATCCGGCGGCTCTGGACCGAGGACAAGGTCACGCACCGGGGGCGCCACTGGCAGCTCGACGACGTGAGCATCCGGCCCCGGCCGCTCCAGCGGCCGCGACCGCCCATCCTCGTCGGCTCGCAGGTGGCGGCGGGCATCGCGCGCGCGGCGCGCATCGCCGACGGCTGGCTCGTGGTGCCGATCCCGACGGTGGACGAGTTCGCCGCGCAGGCGATAGCGTACGCCGCGGCCCGATCCGAGGCGGGCCTCGCGCCGAGCGCGCACGTTTGCCGGATCATCGAGGTCGCCTGCGCGCCCGACGAGGAGGCGGCGCTCCGCCGCGCGGCGCCGTATCTCCTGGAGAAGTACGCGGCCTACTTCTCGTGGGGGATGCCCGGCATCGACCTCGACCGCGGCGCCAGCCCCGAGGAGCAGCTGCGGCGGCTCGCGCTCAACCGGTTCGCCGTCGGCTCGCCGGCGCAGGTGACGGACGCGCTCCTCCGCCAGCATCGCGCCGGTGTCACGCACGCCACGATGCGTGTCGCCTGGCCGGGCATGAAGCAGGACGACATTCTCGCCGGCATCGAGCTGCTCGGACGCGCGGTGCTGCCCGAGGTCCGGCGGCGGACGGCGTGAGAGTCGCTTTCTCGGCGAGCCGTGGGATGACGTCCTGACCGTGTGCGATCAGGCGAGCACGTGTTGTCCCCTGTTCCTGGGGCCGGCGACCCGCATCCACTGGAGCTTCGACGATCCCTCGGCGGCGTCCGGCGATGAGGACGAGCGTCCGCGGGCCTTCCGCGGCGTCCTCGACCGGATCGCGGCGCGACTACGCTCGTGGCTCGCCGGGAACATGCCGGGCCTGCCATGAGCCGCGGGCGCCGCGCGACCGCGGAGGGGGTCGGGACGGCGTTCCTGCTCGCCGCCGTGATCGGCTCGGGGATCATGGGCGAGCGACTGGCCGGCGGAAACGTCGCGATCACGCTGCTCGCGAACACGCTCGCGACAGGCTGCGCGCTCGGCGCGCTCATCACGACATTCGGGCCGGTGTCCGGCGCTCACTTCAACCCGGCGGTGACGCTCAGCGACGCCTGGCAAGGCGGCGTGGCCTGGCGCGACGTACCGTTCTACGTCGGCGCTCAGATCGTCGGCGCGTTCGGAGGCGTGGCGGTCGCTCACGTCATGTTCGGCGAGCCGATCTTCTTCGCGTCCGAGCACGCTCGGGCCGGCGGCGCCCAGGTCTTCAGCGAGTTCGTCGCCACCTTCGGGCTGATGGCCGTCATCTGGGGATGCTCCCGGCATCGGGCCGGCTCGGTGCCCGTCGCGGTCGCGGCCTACATCATGGCGGCCTACTGGTTCACCGCCTCGACCTCCTTCGCGAATCCGGCCGTGACGCTCGCGCGTGCCGCCAGCGACACGTTTGCCGGGATCCGTCCCGCGGACGTTCCGGGATTCCTCGTGGCTGAGCTCGCGGGCGCCGCGGCGGCGACCCTTCTCTTCCGCTGGCTCGTTCCGGCGGTGGAGCGCGCGCCATGACCGGCCTGCGCACGCGACCGGCGCGCCCCGAGGACGCCGCCGCCATCGCGGCGATCTACAACGAGGGCATCGCGGACCGCATCGCCACGTTCGAGACCGAGCCGCGCAGCGCGGCGCAGATCTCGGCGCTCCTCGCCGAGCGAGGCGACCGCTACCCGACCGTGGTCGTCGAGCGCGAGGGAGAGGTCGCAGCCTGGGCCGGTGCCGGGCCCTATCGCAGCCGGTCCGCGTACGCCGGCGTCGCCGAGCACGCGGTGTACGTGGCGCGCGCCGCGAGGGGGATGGGCGCCGGCCGCGCCGCTCTGGAGTCGCTCTGCCGGACGTACGCCGAGCGCGGGTTCTGGAAGCTCGTGTCGCGCATCTTTCCCGAGAACACCGCGAGCCTGGCGCTCCACGCGCGATGCGGCTTCCGCGTCGTCGGTGTGTACCGGCGGCACGGCAAGCTCGAGGGTAAGTGGCGCGACTGCGTCATCGTCGAGCGACTTCTCGACGACGCGGGCACGCCTGACCCGGGCTAGCCGCGCGCCTGTCTAGCGGACCGCCTTGCCGAAGACCGGGTTGTCGGTCTTGTCGACGAGCGACTCCTCCCCTTCGGTCGGCAGCTGCTCCGCGTAGTTCTGCGCGGCGTCGATATCCGCCGCCCACACCTCCCGCGGCAGCTCGTAGAGCACCTCGATGCCGTGGCCGTCGGGATCGGAGATGTAGACGCTGTGGGTCATGCCGTGGTTCACGCGCCGGTGGAATTCGACGCCCTTCTCCTTCAAGAACGCGAGCTGCTTGAGCCAGGACTCCCGGTCGGGCCAGGCGATCGCGACGTGATTGAGCCCGATCTCGCGGCGCATCAGGCTCCACGTCTCGTGGGAGCCGCCGTTCGGCCCGTCCACGGGCTTCACCTCGCAGAGCGCCAGGTCGTGGTGGGTCACGTCGCCCTTCGGATCGACGCCGCTGTAGAAGCGCATCTTCGGCCGCACCCGGTCCGGTACCGGCTTCAGCGCGGCCACGCACCGGAAGCCCATGATCTCGGTCCAGAACCGGTGCGAGACCTCCAGGTCCTTCACGTTCAGGACGATGTGGTTGATGCCGCGCGGCGTTTCAGCGTTGGCCATGGCTCAAGCCTTTCCCAGGAAGAGGTTGACGTCTTTCGGCGTAATGAGGTCGGGTACGGTCCATCCGTCCAGATCGTACTCCTCCATGCACTGCTCCGCGAATCCTTTGAAACGCCCGGCGGCGCCGCTCGTCTGGGCCATCTGCCAGGTGATCAGGCGGATCGTCTCGGGGGCGCCCGCGTAGTTGCGCTCGTAGAGCTCGTGCCGGCCGCCGAACTCGGTGCCCACGGCGTCCCAGAGGAGCTTCATCAGCTTGATGCGCTCGACGGCGTCGGTGCCGTCGGAGCCGCGCAGGTACTTGTCGAGGTAGGGACGCAGCTCGGGCGACTGGAAGTCGGCGGCGTGCGAGTTCTGATAGATCAGGGCACTGCCCAGGATGTTCTCGATCAGCTCCTTCACGCGCGGGTAGGCGGCGGTGGCCAGCACGCGATAAGCCTGGGCGTACTCGGGGTTCGGCAGCACGGTGGTGCCGGCCGCCCACGGCGCCGGCGTGCGGGCCATCGCGTCGGTCAGTCCCCAGAACATGTTGCGCCAGGCGATCACCTCGCCCACGGAGGCCTGCACGTTGCGATTGGCGCCGCTGCCGACGGCGTCGACGGCCTTGAGCATCAGGCCCGCGATGAAATCGAGCTTCACCGCCAGCCGGGTGCAGCCGTGGAACATGGCCCGCGCGAAGAAGCCGGAGTGCTCGAAGAACGTGTTCGACTTCTCCACGTTCTCGTACACGAGCACGTTCTCCCACGGCACCAGCGCCCGGTCGAGGACGAGGATCGCGTCGTTCTCGTCCATGCGGCTGCTCAGCGGGTAGTCGAACGGGCTGCCCATGACCTCGGCCGCCATCGCGTAGGACGGACGGCAGATGAGCTTGACCCCGGGCGTATCCATGGTCGCGATGAACACGACCGCGAACGCCTTGCTCTTGGTGGGCGTGGTCGAGGGATGCGCGATGAAGTTGGCGTGCGTCAGCGCCGAGCCCGTCGCCACCACCTTGGCGCCGCTGATCACGAGCCCGGCGTCGGTCTCCTGCTCGA
>JBOHQB010000563.1:0-3969 GCA_050731995.1 Candidatus Rokuibacteriota bacterium | reverse complement strand
GACACGTTGGGGTAGGTCTGCACCACCGTGTTCCACAGCTCGCCGCCCTTCTTCTCGACCTTGCGCACGTAGACGTTCTGGACCGGGTTGCCGTGGGCGTCGAGCTTCACGGGACCCCGCGGCGCGTCCGGGATCTCCACCTTGCGGAGCGCCTCGAGGAACTTCTCGCGGTTCTCCACGTCGCCGTCGACGGCCTTGGCCGCCTCGTTGATCCAGCGGCCCGTCGTGTAGCACGTCTCCGAGTAATAGGACGGGACCTTGCCGTACTTCTTCCGGTACTCGGTGACGAAGCGCTTGTTGATTGGCGTGTCGAGCGCCGCGCTGTAGATCAGCGGCGACATGCCGCCGATCGCCTCGTCGCCGAGGGAGGGCAGCACGAACTCGTCGAAGGTCGTGCCGCCGCCGATGAGCGGCAGCTTGGCCTTGAGGCCGGCGTCCTCGTACTGCTTGGGGAACCGGAGCGCCGAGATCGACACCATCAGGGCGAAAACGGCGTCCGCGTCGCGCCGCATCTGCGAGAGGTAGGGCGCGAAGTCCGTGGTGTTGAGCGGCGCCCACAGCTTCTGGATCACCTGCCCGCCGTTCTCCTCGAACGTTTTCTGGAAGCCGCCGACCACCTCCCAGCCGAACGCGTAGTCGATGCCGATCGTCACGATCTTCTTGTAGCCGAGGGTCTTGGCCGCGTACTCGCCGAACGGATGCGAGGGCTGGGACGAGGTCCACCCGTTGCGCACGACCCACTTCGCGGGCTTCCGCTGGGTGAGGTCGTCGGCCGCCATCACGGGGTAGAGCATCGGCACCTTCAACTGGTCCACCTTGGGCGCCAGGGCGTAGCCCACATGGGCGAAGAGCCCACCGGCCAGCACGTGGACCTTGTCGCTCTCGACGAGCTTCTGGAGCTTCGTCAGCGCGATGTTCGGCTGGCCCTGCGTGTCCTCCACGATCACTTCTACCTTCCGTCCGGCGATCATCCCGTTGTTCTCGTCCAGCCACATCTGAAGCCCGTTCGTCATGTCCTTGCCGATCTGGGCCGCGCCGCCCGTCATCGGTGCGAGGAAGCCGATCTTGAGCGGCCCCTTCTGCGCGGCGGTCGGGACCACGCCCGCCAGCGCCACCACGAGCAGAACAGCTAGGAGCGAGAGGGTTAGCTTCTTGCCCATGCCTTGTCTCCTTTCATTCTCCATTGCCGGATGGCCCCGAGGATACCCTCCGGGGCGTACACGATCGTTCCGATGTAGACGGCGCCCAGGATCAGGAGCCATCGGTGGGTGTAGACCGAGACCAGATTTTCGAGCAGCACGATGAGCAGGGCGCCGAGCGCCGGGCCGGCCAGGGTTCCCCGGCCGCCGAGGGCGACCATCAGCAGCACCTTCACGGAGGTCGTCAGCTCGAGGTCGGTCGGGCTGACGAAGCCCTGATAGGACGACCACAGGACGCCGGCGAAGCCGCCCACGCCGCCGGCGATGACGAAGCCCACGTACTTGTGCAGCCACACGTGGTAGCCGAGCGTCCGCATCCGCGACTCGCTCTCCCGGATGCCGACGAGCGTCTGGCCGAACGGTGAGCGGACGACGAGCCGGAGGAAGCCGAAGGCCAGCAGGAAGCCGATCAGCGCCAGATAGTAGAACGGCACGGACTGGACGAGCGAGACCCCGAAGCCGAGGTTGGGGCGGGGGACGCCCGAGATGCCGTTGTCGCCCTGGGTCATCGAGACCCAGCGGTGGGCGAGTCCCCAGATCACCATGCCGAGAGCGAGGGTGATCATGAGGAAGTAGACGCCTGTCGCGCGGAGCGCGATGAGGCCGAAGATCGCGGCGACGGCCGCCGCCGCCAGCACGCCGACGAGGAGCGCCGTCCAGAACCCGGCACCGAACCGGGTGGTGAGGATGCCCACGGCGTAGGCGCCGAGGCCGAAGTAGGCGGCGTGGCCGAGCGAGGCGAGGCCGGTGTAGCCGAGGATGATGTCGAGGCTCATAGCCAGGATGGCGTAGATCAGCGCCTGGGTGATGAGCGAGAGCATGAACGACGACAGGGTCGGCGGCCCCGCGACCAGCGCCGCGACGACCGCCAGCGCGACCCATCGCTCCATCAGGCCCTTCCGAACAGGCCCGTGGGCCGCACGGCGAGGATCGCGGCCATCGGCGCGAAGAGGGTGAAGTACGAGAGCTCGGGGAACAAGGCCTTGCCGAAGTTGTCGAGGAGACCGACCATGAGGCTGCCGACGATCGCGCCCTTGAGGCTGCCCATCCCGCCCACGATGACGACGACGAAGGCGAAGGGCAGGATCTCGAAGTCGGCCCCCGGGTAGACGCCGACGAACCCGCCGGCGACCACGCCGGCCAGCGCGGCGAGTCCGGCGCCCATCGCGAAGACGCCCATCGAGATGCGATGGACGTTGATCCCGACGCCGCGCGCCATCTCGGCATCGTCCACGGTCGCGCGCATCATCGCGCCGAGGCGCGTGCGCTCGAGCACTAGCCAGAGCACGACGGCCACCGCGACGGCCACCGCGACGATGAACACGCGATAGATCGAGAAGTAGAGCGTGCCGACATGCCACGAGCCCGCGAACAGCGCGGGAATCTTGATCGTGTACGGATCGCCGCCCCAGATGACCAGCGCCAGGTCCTGGAAGATCAGCGCGAAGCCCATCGTCGTGAGCACCTGGCCGAGCTCCTGGCCGCCGAGCCGCTTGAGGAACGCGTTCCACTCGGCGATGCCCACGCAGGCGATGACGAGCGCGGCGGCGATGACGCCGAGCACGTACGGCCCGCCGCGCCACATCACGCTGAGCCCCACGTAGCCGCCCAGGAGGTAATAGGAACCGTGGGTCATGTTGACGATGCGCATCATGCCGAAGATCAGCGAGAGGCCGCCGGCGAGGAGGAACAGCAGGGCGCCGTAGGAGATGCCGTTGAAGAGCCCGCCAACCCAGAACTCCATCGGGAGTCTAGGGGACCGATCCGAGGAAGTCGAGGAGCGCGGCGTTGAACGCGTCCGCCGCCTCGACGGTGGAGCAGTGGCGCGCGCCGGGCAGCACGGCGAGCCGGGCGCCGGGGATCCGCTCCTGGATGACCCGGGCCATCGCGGGCGTCGTGCCGGGGTCGTGCTCGCCGACCACCACCAGCGTCGGGCAGCGGATCGCGTCGAGCCGCTCGGTCAGGTCCACGTCCGCGATCGCGCGGATCGAGGCGACGTAGCCGCGCGGATCGGTCGCGTGGAGCATCGCGCGCACACGGTCGACGTCCGGCTTGCGTGTCTCGCGAAAGCCGGCGGAGAACCAGATCTCCATGGTGGGCTCGACGATCGGGGTCATGCCTTCGCGCTCGGCCGTCCGGATGCGCTGCTCCCACATCGCGCCGGTTTCGGGCGCGTAGCGGCTGGTCGTATCGGCGAGGACGAGGCTCCTTAGTCGGCTGGCGTGGTCGAGGGCCGCCGTCATGCCTACGCAGCCGCCCATCGAGAGCCCGACGAAGTGAACCTCGCCGATCCCGAGCGCGTCGAGGAGCCCCACCGCGTCCGAGGCCATCTGTCCCAGCGTGTACGGTCCCGGCGGCACGGCCGAGCCGCCGTGGCCGCGCGCGTCGTAGCGGAGAACGCGGTAGCGGCTCGCGAGTGCCGGCGCCTGGGCGTCCCAGACCTCGAGCGTCGCCGCCAGCGGGTGGGACAGCAGCACGACCGGAGCCGTCGCGGGGCCCTCGAGCCGGTACTCGACGTCGATGCCGTTGGCGCGGATGCGCACGGGCTAACCGAGCCGGAGCAGCCTCGCCGCCGTGCCGCCCAGAATGCGTCGCCGGTCGGCGGCTGCCAGGCGGAGTTGGCGCTCGACGATGTCACGCGGTCGCTCGTAGCCCATGTCGAAGCAGTAGTCGCTGCCGAGCATCACGCGGTCGGCGCCGACGGTGCGGACGAGGTAGTCGAGCGCGCCGGCGTTGTGGCTGATCGTGTCGTAGGTGAAGCGGCGCAGGT
>JBOHQB010000562.1:0-3250 GCA_050731995.1 Candidatus Rokuibacteriota bacterium | reverse complement strand
CCTCTACTTCGAGGCGACGCAACGGCCGCCGTTCCGGACGCTCAGAGAGATTCAGGGACAGGTTCTGTCGCGCGTGTTGCGACAGTTTGATGTCGGCGCTGATGCGGCGCCTTATGTTGATCTGTTCTTTCAGGTGACGACGAAGGTGGAGCTCTACCCAGAAACGCTCAGCGTATTGAACGCGCTCGGGCATGTACGCTCCGCCATTGTGTCCAATGCCGATCATGAACATCTCGCCGCTTGGAACTTCACACTGCCCGTTCAGTTCGTGCTCATCTCCGAAACGGTGCGAGCCTACAAACCGGATCGGCTTGTGTTCCAGAGAGCGCTCGAACAGTTGGGACTTCAGCCGCATGAAGTTCTCCACGTCGGCGACAGCGACGTGGACGACGTCAAGGGCGCGAAGGCGGCAGGTCTGCGAGTCGCGTGGGTCAACCGCGATGGTCGGCCGCTCCGCCGCGATGTGCCACAGCCCGATTTTGAAATTCCTGATCTTACCGAGGTGCCGACCCTTCTTTAGAGTCGAGCGCGGTCGGGTCGGCGATCAGCGGCGCCGGCGCGCCGCGTCCACGAGCGCCGTGAACAGGGCGCGCGCGGCCGGGTCGTGCTCGACCAGCTCTTCGGGATGCCACTGCACGGCGACGACGAAGCGGTCGTCCCCGCCCATCTCCACGCCCTCGATCACGCCGTCCGGCGCCCACGCGACCGCGCGCAGGTCGCGGCCGACCCGGCCGATCGCCTGGTGGTGCATCGAGTTGACGCGCAGCTCGTGGGCGCCGACGATTGCGTGCAGGCGCGAGTCGGCGGCGACGCGAACCTCGTGGGTCGCCACATCGCGCAGTTCCTTCTGGGAGTGGACGAGGTTCGTGTCCACGTCGTCCGCGATGTCCTGCACGAGGCTTCCGCCGAGCGCCACGTTCAAAACTTGAAGTCCGCGGCAGATGGCGAAGAGGGGCACGCGCTCGCCGAGCGCCCGGCTGACGAGGCAGACTTCGACCGCGTCGCGCGTCTCGGAGACATTCTCGGTCTTCGGATGCCGGGCCTGGCCGTAGCGGGCCGGATCCATGTCCCAGCCGCCCGTGAGGACGAGACCGTCGATGCGCTGCCACACCGCCTCGAGCGTCGCCGGTTCGAGCCCCGGCGCGAGCGGCACGGGAACGCCGCCCGCCTGCTCGATGGCGCGCAGGTAGGCCATATTCACGTACGCGCGCTCGGGATATTCGCCGACGCTGAGGGCCAGGCCGACGCCGATCAGGGGACGGGTCACGCGACCAGCCTACCACGAGGGTCGGGGCGTATCCGACTCACGGCATTTCCCGCCGACGCGATCAGAGCCATGCTGGTCCCGTGCAGCGTCCGTTACCCGAACCCCCGCGACCGGTCGTCATGGCGATGCTGCTCTGCGATCTCGTCATTCGCGACACACGCACTCGCAAGGCCAGCGTGATCGGCATCACGCACACGATCGCGCTCGGCCGCCTCTCGCCGGGTCGCGACCCGCTGGTCGTGTACGCCGCGCTGACCGACGGGCACGGAGATTACGACGTACGGATCGAACTCATGAGGCTCGATGATCTCGGCGTCTTGGGCACCGTTGCGAGGGGCCATGTGGCGCTTCATGATCGCAACTCGGTCGGCGAGCTTGTCGTCGACTTGGGGGAGCTCCCGGTAGACCGTCCCGGGCCCTACCAACTTCAGCTTCACGCGAACTCTGGAATCGTTGGCAGTGTCTCGTTCGCCGTGGTACAAAGCCCCGACGAGGAAGGGGGCTACTGATGGCGGGTCGGGAGCGTAAGCGTTTGCGGCCGAGATCTCCCGCCGACCTCGCTCCGGGTGAATCCTATACCGAGCGAACACCGTGGGGTGTCGCGATCTGGATTCGAGGCAAGACCGTGGTGCCCCGGAGGCCGCGGCGAGGCAAGCGCCTGATCCATATCATCCAGGAGGTCGATTGAGCCTCGATTCAGTTTCCTCCCAGCAGAGCGCGGGCGACCACCAACCGACCGCGACGGTGCAGGTGATTGGCGGGCGGTGGGCCGTCGCCGGCGGCCACGCGCTCGCGTCCCAGGCCGCCGCGCGGATCCTCGCGGCCGGCGGCAACGCGATCGACGCCGGTGTCGCGGCGGGGCTCACGCTCGGCGTCGTCCACCCGGACATGGTGAGCGTCGCGGGCGTCGCGCCGCTGCTCGTCCACGTGGCGGCGACCGGCGAGACGTGGCAGGTCTCCGGCGTCGGGCCGTACCCCCGTGCCTCGACGCTCGAGTATTTCCAGGAGCGCCACGGCGGCCAGATCCCGCCGGGCCTGCCCCGCACCGTCGTGCCGGCCGCGCCCGACGTCTGGTGCACGGCCCTCGAGCGCTGGGGGACCATGTCCTTCGCCGACGTCGCGTCGGCCGCGCTCCACCACGCGCGTCACGGCTTCCCCGTCTCGCAGTTCTCCGCCTACAACCTCGCTCGGAGCGTCGACAAGTACGCGCGCTGGCCGAGCTCCGCGATCTACCTCAAGGACGGGCGCGGGTTCCGCACGGGCGAGGTGCTGGTGCAGGCCGAGCTCGCCGACACGCTCGAGCGGATGGCCGCGGCCGAGCGGCGCGCCGGCGGCGCGCGCGGGGCCGGCGTGCGCGCGGCGCGTGACGAGTTCTACAGCGGCGAGACGGCCCGGCGCATCGCCGAGTTCCACCGGGCGAACGACGGCCCGCTGGCGCTCGGGGACCTCGCCGACTTCGCCGTGGAGGTCGCGCCCGCGCTCAGGACGACGTTCGGCCGCTACGAGATCGCGGCGTGCGGCTTCTGGTGCCAGGGGCCCGTGCTGCTCGAGATGCTCAACCTGCTCGACGGTGTGGACCTCAAGGCGCTCGGGCACAACTCGCCCGCGTACCTGCACCGGCTGATCGAGACGATGAAGCTCGCGTTCGCCGACCGTGAGGCGTACTACGGCGACCCGAACTTCGTGACGATCCCGGCCGCGCGCCTGCTGTCCAAGGACTACGCGCGCGAGCGCCGAGCGCTGATCCGCGACCGGGCGTGGCCGGAGATGCCGCCCGCGGGCGGGACGGGCGCGCGCGAGCCGCGCGCCGCGGCGATACCGGTCGCCGGCGGCTCGGCCGGGGAGTCGCTCGACACGTCGTACGTCGCCGTCGTGGACGGCGCGGGCAACGGGTTTTCGTCCACGCCGAGCGACCCCAACGTGGACTCGCCCGTCGTGTCGGGTGTGGGCTGCGTGGTCTCGCCGCGCGGCTCTCAGGGCTGG
>JBOHQB010000561.1:0-3602 GCA_050731995.1 Candidatus Rokuibacteriota bacterium | reverse complement strand
GCAGGAGCCCGCGACCCTCCGTCTCGCGCACGGCCGCGCGCGCGTGGCCGGCGACCGCGTCGGCTGTGAGCGTCGCGATCATGGGCTTGGCGGGGAGCCCGCCCATCACCGCTCGCCCGGTCCGGCGTCGGCCGTCGCGCAGGGAGGGATTGCCCTCGGCGAGCGCCCACGAGAACGCGTGGACCGGATAGTCCGCAAACTCGTCGAAGTGCGCCGCCACGCCGCAGATGTGCAGCACGTTGAAGGGGGCCGACGCGACGGCGTCGAGCACGCGCAGATCCCAGGGCCGCTGGAAGCGCCGGCATTCCGCCGGGGAGAGCAGATCACGCCGGGCGACGTTCGTCGCGTAGAAGAGGCCGTCGGCACCGGCCCGGAGGGCGTGACGCGCGTAGCCGGCCAGCGTGTCGGCGACGGCGGCGAGAGCGCTCTCGAGCGCGGCGGGCTCCTCGCGCGCGATCGCCAGCGTCTGCTCGACGCCGCCGGCCAGGAGAAACGGCGCGACCATCATCGGCGAGAACACCGTCCAGATGATCGGCGCGTCGGGACCGACCCCGGCACGAATCCTCCGAAGGGCCTCGAGCTGCTCGCCGAGGGCGCCGCCGGCCGGATCGGCGGGCGCGAGGCGGCGCAGGTCGCCGGCGGACGCGCACGGCGCGTGCGTCCGCGTGTACTGCACCGCGCGCTCACGCGAAGCCTGGTACCGCAGGCCCCATGCCTCGGCGAAGCACTGGGCCCGGGATTGCGGCTTCAGGTAGTCCCAGTCGAATGTCGTCGCGAGGCGGAGCGACTCGGCGACGAAGCTCTCGACGGCGTTCTCGGACGCGAAGTCGTGCATCCAGAACGAGAGGGGAACGCGGTCCACCGTCTCGCCGCGCAGGGCCGCCATCACCCGGTCCCGCTTCGTCATGGGCGCGGTATGATCGCACACGATTCTGCGCCTGCACACCCAAGAGACTGGGAGGCCGCGCCATGGACCTGGGGCTGAGAGGCAAGCACGCGATCGTTACGGGCGGTAGCCTGGGCATCGGCAAGGCCATCGCGCGCGAGCTCGCCCGCGAAGGGGCGGACGTCGCCATCGTGGCGCGCACGAAGGAGCCGCTCGAAGCCGCGGCGCGGGAGCTGTCGGCCGAGACAGGCCGGCGCGTCATCCCGCTCGTGGCCGACGTCACCAGCAAGGCGCAGGTGGACGCGATGACGGCCCAGGCGGCGGCGCAGCTCGGCGGGCTGCACATCCTGGTCAACAGCGGCTCCCCGCCGGGAGGCTCGGCCACGGCGACGGGACCGATCGAGACCGTCGTCGACGAGGACCTGTTGCACGACTTCAACGTGAAGTACGTGGGCGCGCTGCGCTGCGCGCGCGCCGCGATCCCCTACATGAAGGAGCAGAAGTGGGGACGCATCATCAACATCAGCGGAACAAACGCGCGCAACGCGGGCAATCTGAGTGGCGGGGCGCGCAACACGTCGCTCGTGCACTTCACTAAGACCCTGGCCGTCCAGGTAGGGCGCTTCGGGATCACGGTCAACTGCATCCATCCCGGCATCACGCGCACCGAGCGCACGCCGCGCCTGCTGGCCGCCCGGGCCAAAGAGCTGAGTATCGCCCCGGAGGAAGTCGAGCGACGCGACTACGCCGACGATTCTCCGCGCGGCAACGCCATCGGCCGCATGGTGGACGCCGCCGAGATCGCCTACCTGACGGCCTTTCTCGCCTCGGACAAGGCGTGGGCCGTCACCGGCGAGCTCGTCGTGGCGACGGGCGGCGCCGGACGGGCGGTCTACTACTAGTAGGTAGCGCCGGGCCGCAGGCGGGGCCCGAGCGGTCTCAGCACGCGGATGCCCGGTGAGCCGACGAGTGTGTCAGCAACCGCCGGCTCCATCACCGCGAGCCCGCGGCGTTGAACACTGCGGTCCAGGCCGACCGCCTCCATCCACGTCACCGCCACGCCCGCCGGCACCGCCGAGCCGCCGTCATCTTCCGCGACCACCAGACGCGCGTCCATCGCGACATCCGGCGTGTGGTCCATGCGGAAGAGGTTGCGGTGCCAGTTGCCCATCTTCGCTTGCCACTCGCCCGTGTTGCTCGGTCCCGCCTTCGCGCGATAAGCTAGGCTCTCGAAGACCTCCGCCGAGTCGACCTCGTGGAGCGCCACGAACGGCGACTCCGCGGCGTGGACCGCCTCGAAGCGCTGGCTGGCGCGAAACCCCGGGATCCCGAGCAACCGGTGCTGGTGCGCGACGTACCAGACGTCCCAGTCGGCGCGCCGCGCGGTATCGAGCAGCGCCATCTCCGCCATGTAGATCATGACAACGCTAATTTAGAGCTTCGTGACGCCCGCGCGCGCGCAGTCCTCGTCTTGCTGCGCGGTCCCACCGCCGACGCCGCACGCGCCGTCCAACACGCCGCTGCGGATGATCGGCATCGCGCCTTGGCTCGGAATCATGTGCCCGCCCTCGGCCTTGGCGATGCCCTGGATGATCGGACTTCCCGCCCGCTCGGCCAGCTCGCCGCTGGGCCGCGCGAAGGCTGCCGACGCGATCGCCTTGCCCTGGGAGCCGTAGGCGCCGGCCCAGATCGCGCCATCCATGCGATTGAACGCCATCAAGCGCCCTCCGGCGTCGCACACCGCCACGCTGATTCTGATGTTCAGCTCCTTGGCCTTGTCCACCGCTCCTTGCACGACCTTGTTGGCTTCCGAAAGGGTCAACGGCATCGTGAATGGTCTCCGTTCTAGCCTTGCGCGTGGTGGCGGGCACGCTCGGCGGATTGCAGGGCGGCGACGGCCTCGAAGGAGCGCTCGAAGATGTGGGGCACCGGCCAGCCTTCGAGACCCGCGTAGGTGTCGATCTGGGAGCGGTGATGGACCTCGTGCTCGACCATCATCATGAGGAGCCGCCAGCCGGAGAGTGATCCGGCCGTGTCGATCATCTCGATCCGTCGAGTGAGCCACGTCTCCGGCGTGTCCCGAAGGAGCGCGACGAAGCGCTCGGCGGACGTTTGGAGCCAGGGAAGCCACGTCCGCTGGTCGGCGCGGTCCGACTCGGGCGGGAAGATCCAGCCCTCGCCGCGGTACGCGCTGGCGAAGTACAGACGCGAGCCGCCGATGTGACTCACGATGTCGCCGATGCTCCACCCGGTCTCGCCGTTGACGACGGGCGGCCGCCACGCCGCCGCCTGCGGCGGGAGCGCCGCGACGTCACGCTCGGTCCGCCGCCGCACGCTGTCGAAGAAGCGGAGATAGGACGCCATGTCGGTGATCATGACGCCATCATAGCAAGTGCGTGCCGCCGAAATCGGCTACGATGCGTGCCCGAGGAGCGAGCCATGATTCTCGAGCGCTTCAAGGTTCCGGCGAAAGACCAGGTCCTCGTGTCGGAAGCGGCGTTACGACGGACGGTGACGCAGATCTTCGAGAAGCTGGGCGTCAGCCCCGAGGATTCCGCGGAAGCGGCGGACGTGCTGACGATGACGGACCTCCGCGGCGTGGAGACGCACGGCGTGTCGAACATGCTGCGCGCGTACGTCCGGGACTACAAGGCCGGCAAGCTGGATCCCAAGCCCGGTTGGCGGCTCGTCCGTGAGTCGCCCGGGACGGCGGTGA
>JBOHQB010000560.1:0-6391 GCA_050731995.1 Candidatus Rokuibacteriota bacterium | reverse complement strand
GCATGTCCGTCCCTTCGTAGATGCAGTCGACGGGGCACACTTCAACGCACGCCTTGTCCTTCACGTTGATGCAGGGCTCGGCGATGATGTACGGCATTCGGCCTCCCGATCTTGAAATGGTGTCGCGTCGTGTTGCCGGTCAGACCACGAAATTAGTACCCGAATCGCCGGGGAGTGTCAAGCATTTCGGGGGTTTCTACTGCGAGCGTAGGCGGGGGTCGAGGGCGTCGCGCAGGGAATCGCCGAAGAGGTTGAAGGCGAAGACCGACAGGCTGATCGCGAGCCCCGGGAAGATCGCCATCCAGGGCGCGGTCTCGGCGAACTCGACGGCGGCGCCCCGGAGCATGAGGCCCCACGCGGCGATCGGCTCCTGCACGCCAAGGCCGAGGAACGACAGTGACGCCTCGAGGAGAATCGCCTGGCCGAGGAAGGCCGTCAGCATGATGAGGTACGGCGCCATCACGTTCGGCAGCATGTGGCGCAGGATGATCCGCGCGTGCCCGAAGCCGGCCGCCCGCGCGGCGTCCACGTACGGCATCTCGCGGATCGCCAGCGCCGAGGACCGGATCACGAGCGCGCAGCGCGGGATCATCGGAATCATGATCGCGACGATGAGGTTCGGGATCGAGTTGCCGAGAATCGCGACGAGGGCCAGCGCCAGGATGATCAGCGGGAAGGACAGGAAGATGTCCATCACCCGTTGGAGATAGAGATCCACGCGCCCGGCGAAGTACGCGCTGCCGACGCCGAGCACCGCGCCCAGGGTCGCGCCGATGACGGACGCGCCGAAGCCCACCAGGAGCGCGGTGCGCGAGCCGTAGATGAGCCGGGAGAGCACGTCGCGCCCGAAGGCGTCGGTCCCGAGCCAGTACTTGGCCGACGGCCGCGAGAGCATCGCGCTGAAGTCCACCGCCACCGGGTCGTAAGGCGCCAGGATCGGCGCGAGCACCGCGACCGCGAACATGACGAGAATCGCCGCGGCGCCGATCGCGCCGAGCGGCCGGCGGCGGCAGAAGTCCTTGATCGCGGCGACCCAGCGGCGGCGGGCGTCGGGCGCCTCGAGCTCGAGCGTATCGACCGGGACTCGTGCGATCGCCATCATCACTCCTGGACGGGCGGCGCCGAGGGCCGCATCAGCGGTACCGGATGCGCGGGTCGAGCCACGCGTACATCACGTCCATCCCGAAGTTCACGACGATGAAGCAGCCGGCAATCATTAGCGTCAGCGCCTGGATGAGCGTGTAATCGCGGTGGGCCACGGCCTGGACGAAGAGGAGGCCGAGACCGTTCAGGTTGAAGACCTGCTCGGTGACGACGAGGCCCCCGATGAGGAACGCGAACTCGACGGCGATCACCGTCATGACAGGCAGCATGGCGTTCTTCAGCGCGTGACGCGAGAGGATCAGCTTCTGCACGAGTCCCTTGGCGCGGGCCGTGCGGATGTAGTCCTCGCGGAGGACCTCCAGCATCGCCGAGCGGGTCATCCGCGTCGCCACCGCGGAGTAACGGTAGCCCACCGCGAGCGCCGGCCAGACGAGCTGCTGGAGGTTCTGCCACGGGCTCACCCAGAAGGGCGTGTAGACCATCGGCGGCAGCCACTTGAAGATGATCAAGAGCGAGAGGATGAAGACGATACCGAGCCAGAACGAGGGCGTGGCCAGCCCGGCGATCGAGAAGATCCGCACGGTGTAGTCCACCCAGGTGTCCTGCTTGAGCGCGGCGACCACGCCGAGCGGGATCGCGAGGATGACGGAGAGGATCGTGGCCATGACCGCGACCTGAAACGACAGCGCGAACCGGAGCTTGATCTCCTCCGTGATCGGCGCCCCGGTCCACATGGACGTGCCGAAATCGAAGCGCAGCAGCCCCCACATCCACACGCCGAACTGGTGCCACACCGGCTTGTCGAGCCCGAACCGCGCGCGCTCGGTGTCGAGCGCCGCCTGCGACACAGCACCGCGGTCCCCGGCCATGCGCAGCTCGACAACGTCGCCAGGGATGACGCGGATCAGAAGGAAGATGACCACCGCCACCCCCAGCATGGTGGGGATCATCAGCAGAAGGCGCTTGAGCAGGAACTTGCCCATCCGCGAGCCTCCGCCCCCCTCGCTACTCGCTCAGCCACACGGTGTCGAGCTGGTTGTTCAGATAGTGGCTCGGCGTGATCGTCCATCCCTTCACCTTGCTGCTGTGCGGGATGATCCGGTGCCACTGGAGCGTGAAGATCGTGTGGACCTCTTCGTCGAGGAGGCGCTTCTCAAAGGCGCGCAGAATTTTCTTGCGCTCCTCGATGTCCGCTGCCCGCGCCTGCTTGATGAACAGCTCGTCGATGACCTTGTCCTTGTGCTTGCCGTAGTTCTCGTCCGACCCGGTCGTGAAGCGGAAGAGATCCAGGTCGGGCTCGACGATGAACCCGCAGGAGAAGTCCATGGCCACCTCGAAGTCGCCCCGCCTGAGCATCGGGTGATACGCGGAGGCCTCGATGATCTCCTGCTTGACGTTGAGCCCGATCTGCTTCCACTGGTCGATGAGCCAGATCGAGAGCGGCTCGTAGGGCATCGGAATGCCGCGGTTCTTGAAGGTGAACGAGAAGCCCTCGGGAACGCCCGCCTCCCTCAGGAGGCGCTTGGCCTCCGCCCGGCTGGCGTTGATGTCCCGCCCGTAACCGGCGAGCTTTTCGAGCTCCGCGGGCGGCGTCGCGTAGGGCGTGCCGGGAACCTGGACGCCCGCGACGTCGCGAACGATGGCGATCTTCGACAGGTTCTTGGAGCCCTCGTAGCGGTCGAGCGTGAGCGACAGCGCCCGGCGCACGCGCTTGTCGTCGAAGGGCTTCTTCTCGTGATTCATGGCCACCATGAGCACGCAGTCCCACGGGCTCTCCTGGACCGTGATCTTCGGCCCGAGCGCCGTGACGAGGCTGTCGCGCTCGGCGGGGCTGAAGCCGCGGAACTGGATCATCGCCCGCTCACCACGGATCGCGGCCACCTGCGCCGAGGACGACGAGATGAAGATGGCGCGGTAGCCGTCGAGATAGGGCTTGCCCTTGTCCCAGTAGTTCGGATTCTTCTTGCCCGCCCAGTGCGAGCCCTTGACGTGCTCGACGAAGGTGAAGGGGCCGGTGCCCATCACGTTCTTCTCGTACCACTTGATGTCCTTGGCGAGGATGTCCGCCTTGTAGACGTAGTTCCAGGGTGAGGCGAGGTTCAGCAGAAACGACGACTCCGGCCACTTGAGCCGGAATCGCACGGTGGACGGATCCGGCGCCTCGACGACTTCGACCGCCTGGTACGAGGCCCCGCGCGAGGACTTCATGCCCTGGGGTGGGAAGATGATCTTGTCGTAGGAGGCCTTGACGTCCTTCGACGTCAGCTCGCTGCCATCGTGGAACTTGACGCCCTTCCGGAGCTTGAACGTGTAGACGAGCCCTTCCTTGGAGATCGTCCAGGACTCAGCGAGGTCACCGACGGGCTTGGTCCCGGTCTTGTCGAAGGGGTCCACGCGCAGCAGGGTGTTGTAGTGCGGCGCGGTCGGGTGGATCAGGCCGAACGTCGATTCCTGATGACCGTCGTAGGAGGGCGGCTCGGACGGCACGACGAAGACCAGCTCGCCCCCGTAGCGGGGCTTGTCCTGGGCGAGCGACGGCGCCGCCACAACGAGCAGGGCGACCAGGATGACGAGCAGACCGGCGAAACGGCGCATGAGCCACCTCCGTTGATTGGTTAGAGCGCCCGCCACGGGCGCGTCAGTCGCTATGAGAATCGCGAGCAAAGGCGGTTAGTTGCCGGTAGCGTACCGACCCGGCGCGCACCCTGTCAAGGTGCACCCCGTCAAACCAAGAGACACGCCGCCTCGTGCCGGTCCCGGACTTCCCTGAGTGGAGGGACCTCCCCCCGGCAACGGTCGACGGCAATCGGGCAGCGCGGGTGGAACACGCACCCCGACGGCGGGTTGAGCGGGCTCGGCACCTCGCCCCCCAGCACGACGCGCTCGCGCTGCGCCTCGAGCGCCGGGTCCGGGATGGGCACGGCCGACAGGAGCGCCTTCGTGTAGGGATGGAGCGGCTCGTCGTAGAGCGCCTTCCGGTCGGTCAGCTCGACGATCCGGCCCAGGTACATGACCGCGACGCGGTCCGAGATGTGGCGGACGACGGCGAGGTCGTGCGCGATGAAGAGGTACGTGAGGCCGAACTCGGCCTGGAGGTCCTCGAGCAGGTTGATGATCTGCGCCTGGATCGACACGTCGAGGGCCGAGACCGGCTCGTCGCAGATGATCAGCGCCGGCTGCACGGCGAGCGCGCGCGCGATGCCCACGCGCTGGCGCTGGCCGCCGGAGAGCTCGTGCGGATAGCGCGCGGCGTGCTGCGCGAGCAGCCCGACGTGTCCGAGCAGCTCCCGCACGCGCGCCGCGCGCGCGGTCGCGTCCGGCACGACGCCGTGGACCTTCAGCGGCTCCGCCACGATCTGGCCGATCGTCATGCGGGGATTCAGCGAGGCGACCGGGTCCTGGAAGATCACCTGCATCCGGCGCCGGAGCGGGCGGATCTCCGCCTCGGGAAGCGCCGCGAGGTTCCGGCCCTCGAACAGGATCTCGCCGGAGGTCGGACGCTCGAGCATCAGGATGCAGCGGCCCGTCGTCGTCTTGCCGCAGCCCGACTCGCCGACGAGGCCGAGGGTCTCGCCGCGGCGGATCGAGAAGCTCACGTCGTCGACCGCGCGCACGGTGCCGGACCGCCCGCCGAAGAGCCCGGTGCTGACCTGGAAGTGCTTCCGGAGGTGGCGGACCTCCAGCAGGACGTCCGGATTCACGCGGCGCTCCGCGGCACGAGCCGGTCCCTTTCCCAGCAGGCGCTGACGTGGCCGGGCGCTCCGACCGGCTCCAGCGCGGGAATCTCGGCCTCGCACCGCTCGACGCGGAACGCACAGCGCGGCAGGAACGCGCAGCCGGGCGGGAGCCGCGTGAGGTCGGGCGGCTGGCCCTCGATCGGGTTGAGGCGCGAACGCCGCGGCTCGTCCAGGCGCGGCACCGAGCGCAGGAGGCCGAGCGTGTACGGGTGGTGCGGGTTGGCGTAGAGCTCGGCGGCGTGTCCCCGCTCGATGATGCGGCCCGCGTACATGACGTTGACCCGGTCCGCGTATCGCGCGACGACGCCGAGGTTGTGGGTGATGATCAGCATGGCGACGCCGAGCCGGCGCGAGAGGTCCCTGAGCAGCTCGAGGATCTGCGCCTGGATCGTCACGTCGAGCGCCGTCGTCGGCTCGTCGGCGAGGATGAGCGAGGGGCTGCACGCCAGCGCCATCGCGATCATCATCCGCTGTCGCATCCCGCCGCTGAACTGGTGGGGATACTGGGGGAGGCGCCGCACCCCATCCGAAATGCCGACCATGCCGAGCAGCTCGACGGCGCGCGCCCGCGCCTGCTCAGACGTCATCCCGAGATGGATCTCGAGCCCCTCGGTGAGCTGGCGGCCGATCGTCAGCACGGGGTTCAGCGACGACATCGGCTCCTGGAAGATCATCGCCATCTCGCGGCCGCGCACGCGCCGCATCTCCTCCTCGGAGAGCGTGAGCAGGTCCCGGCCCTTGAAGAGGACGCGACCGCCCGTGATCCGGCCGGCCGGCTGCGCGACCAGGCGCATGATGCTGAGCGCCGTAACGCTCTTGCCGCAGCCCGACTCGCCGACGAGCGCGACGGTCTCCCCTTCCGCCACGTCCCACGACACGTCGTCCACCGCGCGAACGACACCGCCGCGCGTCACGAACTCCGTCCGGAGATGCTCGACCTCCAGGAGGGTCGCCACGGCGCGGGAGTGTAGCACGCGCGGCGCGGAAGGACGGCGCCTGCCCGGCCGGACGGCCTGGTCAGACGCAGCGCGCGGCGGCCAGGTGCTCGCCGGCACCGTCGGCGAGCGCGGCATACTCGCGCACGATCGCCTCGGCAACGCAGGGCCAGCGATGCTGGGCCGCCCAGCGCACGCCCTCGCGCCCGAGGCGCCAGGCGAGGTCGCGGTCGCCCAGCAGGCGCTCGATCCCGGCGGCGAGCGCGCAGGCATCGCCCTCGGGCACCAGGAAGCCGGTCACGCCGTCGCGCACCGTCGTCAGGAGCCCGCCGACGCGCGAGGCGACGACGGGGCTGGCGCAGGCCATGGCCTCGAGCGCGACCATGCCGAAGGACTCGTAGTACGAGGGCAGCACGGTGGCGTCGGCGGCCGTGTAGTACCGGGGGAGAGCGTCCTGAGGCTGCGGCCCGACGAAGGTGACGGCCTCCGCGAGCCCGAGCTCCGCCGCGCGGCGCGCGAGCGGCGAGGTCGCGTCCGTCTCCGCCTCGTCGGCGTCGCCCCCGACGATCAGGAGCCGCGCTCCGGCATTGCGCGTGCGAAGGCAGGCGAGCGCCG
>JBOHQB010000559.1:0-3751 GCA_050731995.1 Candidatus Rokuibacteriota bacterium | reverse complement strand
GCGGAATACCGAGCACCTCACAAAACGCGCGCACGTCGTCGCCCCACTGCGCCAGGGTCCAGGCCTCGCGCGGACCAGAATCGCTGCGCCCGTTCCCGCGATGGTCCAGGAAGACGACCTGCGCGATGTCCGCCAAGGCCGAGAACCGCGGTTTGTAGATCGAATGGTCGAAGCCGGGGCCACCGTAGAGGAGGACCAGCGTCGGTTTCTCCCGCATGGAACCACCATCGGGCACGAGACTGGCGCTCTCGACATCGAAGAAAAGTCGCACGCCATTGACGAGCACCTGCATACGGGGGCTACCGCAGTCCGATCGCGAGCGCGACGATCTCCAGATGCTGCGCGACGTCGCCGAAGTCGAGGCGCGCGGCGAGGATCCGCTTGTGCAGGAGGTGGAGCAGGTGCTCCTCGCAGTAGCCGATGGCGCCGAAGATCTGGTGGGCGCGACGCGCGACAGCCAGGCACGCCTCGCCCGCGTACGCCTTGGCCATGGCGACGTCTCCGTCGGCCGGAAGGCTCTCGTCCGTCTTCCAGGCGGCGGCGTAGAGGAGGCCGCGCGCCGCATCCACATCGCGCACGATATCGGCGCAGGCGTGCTGGATCGCCTGATAGCCGCCGATGGGACGGCCGCCCTGCACGCGCGTCCGGGCGTGCTCGACCGCCAGCTCGAGGATGCGCTGGGCGGCGCCCACCATCTCGGCGGTCCGTGCCAGCGCGCCCGCGCGGAGCGCCGACGCCACGATCTCGCGGCCGCGGCCGGTGACGCCGAGACGGTCGTCGGCTCCCACGGCCACCCGCTCGAACGTGACTTCGAAGAGCCGGTCGCCGCCGATCGAGTCGAGCGGCAGCCGCGCGATGCCCGGCCGGTCGACGGGCAGCAGGAGGAGGCCGAGGTCGGCTCCATCGCGCACGACGACGATCAGGTCATCGGCGACGTGGGCGTCGGTGACGAAGAGCTTCCGTCCCGTGAGCAGGCCTGGTGCGTCGAACGAACAGCCGTCCTCGTCGAGCGCGACGCTCAGGAGCCGCTCGCCGGCGGCCATCGCGGGCAGCAGCCGCTTCTGCTGGTCGGCGCTGCCGGCCGCGAGCAGGAGCGATGTCGCGACGACCGCGCTCGCGACGAACGGCCCGGGCACCGCGGCGCGCCCCATCTCCTCGGTCAATAGAACGACGTCGAGGAGCGAGCCGCCGCTTCCGCCGAGCTCGGGCGGGACGAGGAGCCCCGGCCAGCCCAGCTCCGCCATCGCGCGCCAGAGCGTGTCGTCGAAGCCGCGCGCGTCGAGGGCGAGGCGCTGGATCAGCTCGGGCGGGCAGTGCTTCTTCAAGAAGTCGCGGGCGGTGGAGACGAGCAGCTGCTGGGCCGGCGAGGGGCGGAAGTCCATCTTATTCGCAGGCTCGCCTCGGACGGGCCTGATTCTCGCAGGCTCGCCTCGGCCGCCGGGCGGCCTGCGGCTTCGCACTCCCACGGCAAGGCCGACGTCCTGCGGCTCGCATGGCCACTACCGCGCCCGCGGCTCGGCGGGGAGGCCGAGGCCGCGCACGGCGACCGTGGTGCGAAGGACTTCGGCGGTGCCGCCGGCGATTGTGTGACCCAGGCTCGTCAGGTACGAATGCGAGATCTCGCCGTCGAGCCGCGCGTCGCGCGAGCCCGCGCGGAGCGGCGCCCACCGGCCGAGGAGGTCCATGCCCAGCCGCGCCAGCTTCTGGCCCGTCTCGTCCGCGTAGACTTTCGCGACGGCCGTCTCATAGGTGATGGGCGCCCCGTCGCGGAGCAGGCACGCCGCGCGATAGAAGAGCAGCCGGAGCGCCTGGATCTCGGTCGCGATCGCGGCGAGCCGCCGCCGCGTGCTCGCGTCGCGGCAGGCGCCCGTCGTGTTCGAATAGTCCACGAGCCGACGCAGCACGCGCGTGAGCGCCGGCGCCTTGTAGAAGCGACCCCAGAAACGATCGGAGTCCAGACCGTTCAGCAGGGCCTGGAAGCCCTCGCCCTCCGGCCCCAGCATGAGGTCCGCCGGCACCCGCACGTCGTCGAGGAACACTTCGTAATGGTAGACGCCGCCGGTCAGGGACCGGATCGGGCGGATGTCCATTCCCGGTGTCCCGTTCGGCACGACGAACATGCTGAAGCCGCGGCTGCGCCGGGCCTCGCGGCTCGTGCGCGTGAAGACGAGCCCGTGGGTGGCGATGCCGGCGTGGCTCGACCAGATCTTGTGGCCGTGGATCACGTAGTGGTCGCCGTCGCGGCGGGCCTCGGTCTTGAGCGCCAGGAGGTCCGAGCCCGCGTCGGGCTCGCTGTAGCCCTGCCAGAACGTCGCCTCGCCGCGCGCGATCTGCGGCAGCACGTCCGTGCGCAAGCGCTCCGACCCGTAGTCGATGATCGCGTCCGCCGTCTGCCAGGAGCCGGCGAGCGGTCCGAAGGCGGCCCCGGCGAGCGCCAGCTCCTCGAACAGGACCAGCTTGAAGAACATCGGGCGAGCCTGCCCGCCGTACGCCTCGGGCCAGCACATGCTGATCCAGCCACGCTCGCCGAGCGCCTTGAGAAAGGCGCGCGAGTGGGCGCCCGAGCCGTAGCCGGCGTCCATGCCGTCGACCGGGAAGCGCTCCGGCGGGTGCGCGGCGAGGAAGCGACGGACGTCGTCCGCGAACGCCCGCTCTTCGGCGGAGAACCCGAACTCCATCTGCGGGTGAGGCCTCCTAGCGGCGAGACTCGACGACGCCGTTCTTGACCACCAGACGGATCCGGTCGGCGGACTGCAACACGCGCACGTCGGCGAGCGGATCGCCGGCAACCGCCACGAGATCGGCGCGCCTGGCCTTCTCGATCGTGCCGAGCTCGTGCTCGAGGCCGAGGCACTCGGCGGCCCAGCCCGTCGCGGCCTGGATCGCCTGCATCGGCGTGAGGCCGGCGGCGACGAGGTGCTCGAGCTCGGCGGCGTTGGGCGGATGGCCGTGCCCGCCGGCATCCGTGCCCGCCACCACCCGGACGCCGGCGGCCAGCGCGCGGTGGATGCTCTCGACGTGATGCTCGCGCAGTGCCCGTGCGCGTTCGCGCACGTGGAGGGCCTTCGACTCGCGGTGGTACTCGTAGACGGTGAGCGTCGGCACGAAGACCGTGCCGCGTTCGGCCATCATCGGGATCAGCTCCGGGTCCTCGTCGAGGTAGCAGCCGTGCTCGATCGAGTCCACGCCGGCCTCGAGCGCCCGGCGCAGGCCGGGACCGCCGAGCGCGTGGCACATCACCCGACGGCCGAGGGCGTGGGACTCGTCCACAAGGGCGCGCATCTCGTCCGCGTCGAACGCGGGGTCGAGGGGGCCGTGGCCGGCGCGGGAGCTGGCCCCGCCCGTCGTTGCGCACTTGATGACGTCCGCGCCGGCGCGGACCATGAGCCGTACCACGCGGCGCACATCCTCGACCCCGTTGGCACCGCCGCGCGGAAGCGCGGGGTCGGCCGGCACCATGCACTCGTGGCCGGACGGGCTCACGCGGTCACCGATCCCGCCGATCGGCGAGACGATGTTGACCGAGGTGAGCAGGCGCGGCCCGCGGATGAGCCCCTCCTCCACCGCGACGCGAAAGCCCGCGTCGAGACCGCCGGCGTCCCGCACCGCCGTGTAGCCCATCGCGAGCGTCCGCTCGATGGTGCGCGCCGTCCGCAGCGAGCGCGTGCTCCCCGGCTCGTCGAGCCCCCAGCGGCTCGCCAGCTCGTAGCTGTGGAACGACAGGTGGTCGTGGCAATCGATCAGCCCGGGG
>JBOHQB010000558.1:0-12107 GCA_050731995.1 Candidatus Rokuibacteriota bacterium | reverse complement strand
GCCCTGATGTGTGCAGGTGTTCTCGATCGCGAACCAGCCCTCCGGACGGTGGAACACGGCGACCGCCACGCCGCCGACGTCAACGATCGTCGCACTCCCAACCGCGACATCGGAGATCCTGGCCACTTTCACCCGGGGCATGCTTCACTCCTGCGGCGCCGGTGTAATGCCATCGTAGCATATGGCGCTATGGAATCAGCAAGAGCTTCCCAGACGTCTGACGGCTCTCTAACCGCCGGTGGGCCTCTGTCGCCTGCGCGAGCGGGAACTCCTGCTCGACTCGCACCTTCAAGGCGCCGGCCTGAATCCACTCGAAGACATCGCCGGCCCGCTGCAGAATCTCATCTCGCGTGGCCGTGTAGTGACCCGTCGTCGGTCGCGTGAGGAAGAGCGATCCCTTGGCGTTGAGGCTTTGAGGATCGAACAGGGGAGCGGGACCGCTGGACTGTCCGAAGAGCACCAGGTAGCCGCGGGGCGCGAGGACGTTCAGGCTCCCCTCGAACGTCGTCTTGCCGACGGAGTCGTAGACGACCTGGACGCCCTGGCCGCCGGTGATCCGCTTCACCTCCGCCTCGAAGTCCTGCTGGGTGTACAGGATCACCTCGTCGGCGCCCGCCTCGCGCGCGAGCTTGGCCTTCTCCTCCGTCGACACGGTGCCGATCACGCGCGCGCCGCGCATCTTCGCGATCTGGCACAGGATGAGCCCGACGCCGCCCGCGGCGGCGTGGACAAGGCAGGTGTCGCCGGACTTCAGCGGATACGTCGAGCAGGCGAGGTAGTGGGCGGTCATCCCCTGGAGCATCATCGCGCCGCCCTGCTTCGTGGTGAGGCCCTTGGGCAGGACGACGAGGCGCGCCGCGGGCACCGCGGCATATTCCGCGTACGCCCCCGCCACGCCCGTGTAGGCGACCTTGTCGCCCGCCTTCACGTCGGTGACGCCCTGACCGACGGCCGTGACCGTGCCGCCCGCCTCGAGCCCGAGCGTCAGCGGCATGTCGAGCTTGTAGAGACCGCTGCGCTGATAGACGTCGATGTAGTTGAGCCCGGCGGCGTCGACCTTGACGATCGCCTCGCCCGCCTTCGGCTGGGGTTCGGGCACGTCCTCGTACTTCATGACCTCGGGACCGCCGGGCGCGTGCACGCGAATAGCCTTCATAGGGAGAGCCTCCTTGGGATCGAACGCGATGCGCGCCGGATTATAGCACCGGGTCCGCGGCGCGGCCGGCGCCAAGCACGCCGCGGAGCCAGTGGTATATCGCGTAGCACTCCAGCGCGAACGGCGGAAAGCCGAGGTAGCCGGCGAGCGGCATCTCGAACAGCCTGGGCTCGCCGACGAGCGGCACCGTGTACGTCCACTTCGTCAGCGCCCAGTAGTTCCAGAACTCCCAGAGCACGCCGCACACGAGACCGGCGACGAGGAGCGCGGCCAGCCGCGACGCGTCACCCTGCGCCAGGTCGGCGAGCCACGAGGGCCTACCGGCGCGATGGTTGAGCGGCTCCAATAAGAGGATAAAGCCCGTCCAGACGAGCGGCACGAGCCACGGCGAGGGCGCGACGAGCGGGAGCGCGCACGCTACCGCGCCGAGGACGACCGCCGCGTTCAGCGCGCCGCGCGAGGGGTGCCACGGGCGCAAACGGAGGCGACGGAAGACCGACGCGCGCAGGATCGCGGCCGTGAGGAAGAGCGCGGGGAAGATCGTCGCGAAGGCCCAGTCGTAGCCGATCCGCCTGAGCCAGAGATTCGGCTCCATCTCGTGGTACTGCCACCAGAGCCCGGCGAGGTCGGCACCGCCGCGCCAGAAGCGTGGGGCGTTGTACCACTCGAAGAGCCACCAGCCGCCGACCGAGGCGAGCGCCACGAGGACGCCCTCGTCGCGATTCGTGGTGAGGTAGGAACGGCCCGTCAACCGCGCGTAGAGCCCGTCGGCAAAGATGACGTAGCCCGTCCAGACGATCGGCGTGAACCACCGCCCGACGATCGGCTGGCCGGCGAAGAGCAGCACCTCGGCGACGACGATGATCGCGGCGCCGAGCCAGACGTGGCGCCCCAATCCGCCGCCCGCGGTCCCTGTCGTTTGTGCTCGGCGGTAGTCAGGCCTCAACGGCCGATTTCTGGCACCGAGAGTCCCCTACATATCTTGCGGGCCAGCATGTCGGAGATCTCAGTGTGTCTGGGCACCGCTTCGACGGCTCCTGTGGCTGGACTCGTCCAGAGCGAATGCGACCGACCTTCGCGCTTCAGGTGACACCCGTGCTTCCGCAGGTGGCGAAGCAGGTCGCCCCGCTTCACCCGACGACGACCTTCTCCCGCGTCGCCCTCGCTGGAACCCCCCGAAGGCCGTCCTTGCGTCGATCCTCAAGAATCAGTGCTATGGCGCCGGCCAGATTCTTCACGGCGGCCGCTTTCGTCCCGCCTTGGCCGTTCGCTCCGGGGATCTCGGGACAGTACGCGACGTACCATCTTCTGTCCCGCTCCACGACCGCGGTGAACTCGTTCCGCATGACCCCTCCTGCTCTCGCTATCCTACGCCGCTCGGGCCAGATGCGCGCGGGACATGATGTGCCTGCACTGCGAAGCGGCGATCTCCACGTCTGACATGTGAACCGGAAGAAGGACGAGGAGCTTTTTCGGATACCGGTGGCAAATCAAGTCAAGGACAGCTCCCCGAATCTGCTTGGACACGCGGGACTCAATTTCCGCCGCGATGTTGGTTCCCACCGTGCCATCAATTCTCGCCGGCTGTCCCACTGCTTAGTCCACTTGAACGGAGATGCCCCAGTCCTGGTAGCCCGCTCCAACAGCTGCCCTCATTACTTGCTTTCCGTATTCGTCGTGTGCACCCACTATGTACGCCTCCGGTTTGTCCGCCGAACTAAAAGTATACGGACCTAGGCTATCCGGCAAACGCTACGGCGTCGGACAGGCGAACCCGACTGGGCGAGCCGGACTCGCTGGGCCATACGCCTGATCCGACGTCCCTTTACACGGCATTCTCACGGGTTCCTCTCCGCGCGAGGCGCTCGAAGATCTCGCGCGAGTCCGGACAGAACAGGAGCTCCTCGAGCATCTGTGGCAGCCGCTCGGGAGCGACCCACGCGCTCCACGCGACCTCGCTCTCCTGGTGGTGAACGGGACCGTCCCAGCGCGCCTCGTACACGGCCCCCCACGCCTGCCCCTTCGGTCCCCGGTACCGGTGGCGGAACAGGAACGTGAGGTCGGCGCCCACGATGCCCAGCTCCTCGGCGACCTCGCGCCGCGCGCAGGTGTCGTAGGACTCCCCGGCCGCGCACACGCCTCCCGCGAAGACGTCGTACGCGCCGGGATAGACGTCCTTCGTCTCCGTGCGACGGTGGACCAGGATCTCGCCGGATCCGTTGCGCACCAGGATGTAGGTGCATCGATGCAGGAGGCTTCGCGCGCGCACGTCGCGTCGGGTGACGATCTCGATCACCCGGTCGTCCTCGTCGACGACATCGACCAGCTCGCTGGCGGGATCCAACGGCGGAGTGCCTCCTCGGCTCAGCGCATCGCGCCGAGGTCGACGCTGAACCTCGTGACGTCCTTGCCGTCGGCGTCGGCGACGACGAGCGTCGCGCGCGTCGTTGCGGTGAGGTCGCGCGTCGGGAACCCGTACACGCACCGCGCGAGATACTCGCCGTCGTCCTGGCGGGCGGCGGTCCGCTCGTTCTGCACGAAGGTCGCCTTGATCTCGCGGTCGCCGACGACGAGCCGCGGCGCGTAGTAGCGCGCGAAGTCTTCCTTCGGCCCCCTGACCGTCACCCAGAGGATCAGGCGCGCCGCCTGCTCGCGTAGCAACCGCTCGATCTCGGCGGGCTTGACCGCCTTCTGCTCGAACGCGGCGTTCCGTCCGGCGAGCGCGACGCGGTGGAAGGGCGTGACCACCGTCGCCGTCTCGCCGTTCGCGCCCCGCACCCGCCACTCCCCTCCGAAGGTCTCCTGCGTGATGCTCCGCTCGCCCACCCGCAGCGCGTCGCGCTTCTGCGCGTCGGTGAGCGTGAGCGACGCGGCGGCGGCCGGCGCCGCGGTCGCCAGCACGATCAGCGCCGCGACGGGCACGGCCCTCAGGGCGCGCCCCCGACGACGACCTGGTCGAAGGCGGGGGGACCCAGGAACCTCGCGGCGACACGCTGGACGTCTACCGCCGTCACGCGGCCGATCTCGCGCTTGTAGCGCTCCGGATAGTCGAAGCCGAGCGCGTTCTGCTCGAGCGCGACGATGTAGCCGGCGAACCTCGCGGAGGTGTCGAGCCTGAGGCCGTAGGAGCCGATCAGGTACTCTTTCGCCGACGCGAGCTCCTCGTCGGTGACGCGGTCGCGCCCGATCCGCTCCATCTCGACCCGGACGAGATCGAAGACGCGCGCCGTCTCGGCGTTGCGGGTCTGGGCGCCGACGACCAGCGAGGCGCCGGCGCGCGCCGGCGAGAGGTACGCGTACACCGAGTACGCGAGTCCGGCTTCGTCGCGCACGCGCCGGTAGAGCCGCGCCGCCTGGCCGCCGCCCAGGATCCGCGTCGCGACCGTGAGCGCGAAGTAGTCGGGGTCGTTTTGGCGAATCGCCTGGCGGCCGAGCAGGATCGTCGTCTGCGTGACGTCCTTCCGGATGGTCTCGGACTTGGGCGGCGCGGCGGGTACTGCCTGGGGGATCACGCCGGGCGGCGTCGCCGGCCGAGGCCACGCGCCGAAGCGCGTGAGGATCTCGCGGCGCGCCTCGTCCACCGTGACCGCCCCGACTACAGCGATCACGGCCGTGTCGGGCCGCACGCGCTCGCGATAGAAGGCGACGACATCGTCGCGCGTGAGGCGCCCGACCGACTCCGATGTCCCCTCGATGGGGAGGCCGTAGGGATGGCCCGGGAAGACCAGTCGCGCGAGCGCGCGCCCGGCGACCGCCTCCGGGTCCGCCTCGTTCCGCTTGATCGCCGCCTGGATGCGCGCGATCCGGCGCTTGACCTCGTCCTCCGGGAACGCCGGCGAGAGCACGACCTCGGCGAGGAGATCGAGACCGAGGCCGACGTCGCGCTTGAGCACCGCCAGCGACGCGGTCACGTCCTCGCGCCCCGCCGAGGCCTCGAGACTGCCGCCGGCGGATTCGATGACTTCGTCGAGCTGCGGGCCGGTCCGCTTCGCGGTGCCGCGCGTGAGGAGCGAGCCCGTGAGATTGGCGAGCCCGTCGCGGTCGGCCGGATCGAACGCGGACCCCGCACGGAGGGCGACGCGCACGACAACGATCGGCACGGTGGGGCGCTCCGCCACGAGGAGCACGATCCCGTTCGGCAGCACCTCGCGGTGGGCGAGCGGCGGCGCCGACCCCGCCGGCGTGGAGGCCGCCACCAGGAGCAGCGCGGCGAGGGCGAGCCGGCGCGTCGTCACGCTCTCCATGGTACCGCGAACCACACGCGTCACCACGCGGCCCCGCGATCAGACCTCGTGAACGAAATCCCGTTCTCGAGGGGCACCACGGCTTCGCCGGGGCGCCCCGAGCGATGGGGGGCTTGGGGGGCCGCTCGGAGCCCCCGAACGATTCCCGTTCTCGAGGGGCACCACGGCTTCGCCGGGGGGCCCCGAGCGATGGGAGGCTTGGGGGGCGCTCGGAGCCCCCCATGTTCTCAGTCGAGCTGCTTGCGAAAGCGGAAGACCGACAGCGTGAAGACCACGGCGCCGAACGCGATGAGCGGCAGCAGCTCGGGCCAGAGATAGTCGAGGCCGACCCCTTTCAGCACGATGCCGCGCACGATGCGCAGAAAGTACGTGAGCGGGATCACGTGGGCGATGATCTGCGCGCCGCGCGGCATCCCCTCGATCGGGAAGAGCAGGCCCGACAGGTAGATCGAGGGCAGGAAGGTCAGGAACGCGAGCTGCATCGCCTGCGGCACCGTGCGTGCGACCGCGGAGATGAAGATGCCGACGCCGAGTGTGCCGAACATGAATGTGAGCGAGAGCGCGTAGAGCAGCGGCAGGCTGCCGCGGATCGGCACGTCGAAGACGAAGTGCGCGACGATGAGCGCCATCGTCATCTGGCCGTAGGCGGTCATGAGGTTGGGCGCGATCTTGCCGACGAGCAGCTCCCACCTTCTGATGGGGCTCACGACGAGCGCCTCGAGGGTGCCGCGCTCGCGCTCGCGCACGATCGACACCGCCATCGCCGTGATCGTCGTTTGCATGAGGAGCGCGCCGATGAGCCCCGGCACGATGAAGATCGCCGAGACGAGGTCCGGGTTGTACCAGGCCCGGACGCGGAAGTCGAGCGGCGGGGACCCGTCCCGCAGCACGTCCCCCTGGGTCGTCTGGGCCAGCAGGCGCAGCGAGCGGTCCGCGGCGAGCGCCGTCGCGGCGTTCATCGCGGACGTCGCCACCTGGGGATCCGAGGCGTCCACGATCACCTGCACGCTCGCCTGGCGCCGGGCCAGCTGACGCGCGAAGTCCGGCGGGATGACGATGCCGACCTTCGCCGTGCCCGAGTCGATGAGTCGGGTCAGCTCGCGAGTCGAGCGCACCCAGATCTTGAGATCGAAGTACTGGCTGTTCGAGAGCCCCTCGAGCAGCGTCCGGGCCTCGACGCTGCCCGACTGGTCGAAGACCGCGGTCGGCACGTGCTTGACGTCCGTGTTGATCGCCCAGCCGAAGATGAACAGCATCGCCACGGGCACGAAGAGCGCGAGCGTCAGCGCCAGCCCATCCCGCCAGAGCTGGATGAACTCTTTGGCGACCATGCCGAAGAGGCGGCTAGAGATTGGTCACCGCGCGCAGTTGCTCGCGGACGCGCTGCTTGCGCTCGCGGTCGACGAAGGAGACGAACAGGTCCTCGACCGACGGCTCGACATCGGCGGCAGCGCCGCCGGCGAGGCCGCGCGCCCGCAGCCAGGCCGCGACGCCCCCCGCGTCCGGCGCGCCTGGCGCCAGGATCAGGCGTAGGCGGTTGCCGATCCGGACGATCTCCTCGACGACGTCCCAGTCGGCGAGCGCCTCGCTTGCCGCTCGCGGGTCGGCGGGGGTGAGCTCGACGACGCGCCGGTCGAACATCTCCTGCTTGATCCGCGTGGGACTCCCGGCCGCGATCAGCTTGCCCTGATAGATGAAGCCGAGCGAGTCGCACAGCTCGGCCTCGTCCATGTAGTGGGTCGTGACGACGATCGTCGTGCCGTTGTCGGCGAGGCGGCGGATCAGCGCCCAGAAGGTCCGGCGCGAGACCGGGTCCACGCCAGCCGTCGGCTCGTCGAGGAAGATCAGCCGGGGCGCGTGGACGAGCGCGCACGCGAGCGCGAGGCGCTGGCGGAAGCCGCCGGAGAGCTGGCCGGCGAGCTGGCGCTCGCGCCCGACGAGGTCGGCAAGGCGCGCCATCCGGCCGATGCGCCCCGCCCGCTCGGCGCGCGGCACCATGTAGACGCGCGCGTAGAACGTGAGGTTCTCCTCGACCGTGAGGTCGTCGTAGAGCGAGAATCGCTGCGACATGTAACCGATCGCCGACTTCACGCGCTCCGGCTGCGCGCGCAGGTCGATGTCCAGCACGCGCCCCTCGCCCTCCGTCGGCTCGAGGAGGCCGCAGAGCATCCGGAGTGTCGTGGACTTGCCGGCGCCGTTGGGGCCGAGGAACCCGTAGAGCTCCCCGCGGCGAACGACGAGATCGAGGTGGTCCACCGCGACGAGCCGTCCGAAGCGCTTGGTCAACCCGCGCGTCAGGACCGCGTACGCGGGATCGGGCTGGAGCACCACGATTACAGGCTCGCCTCGCCCGTCGAACGGGCTGCGGCTCGCACAGCCCCCCTCACAGGCTCGCCTCGCCCGTCGAACGGGCTGCGGCTCGCACGGCCATCGTTACGGGCGGATCTCGGCGTCCGCGGGTAGACCCGGCTTGAGCGTGCCGTCCGGATTCTGGACGGCGATCTTGACGCGAAAGACGAGATTCACGCGCTCCTTCTTCGTCTGGACGTTCTTCGGCGTGAACTCCGCCTCGGAGGCGATCTCGCTCACGGTGCCCTGAAAGACACGGCCGGGAAACGCGTCGACCGCCAGCGTCGCGGACTGCCCGAGCTTGACGCGCGCGATCTCCGTCTCGGGCACGTAGGCGCGGAGCCAGAGGTCGCGCGGGTCCATCAGCGTCAGGATGGACTGGCCGGGCACTGCCGTCTCGCCCACCTCCATGTTCTTGTGCAGGACGACGCCGTCGAGCGGCGAGACGAGGCGCGTCTGCTCAAGTCGCCGCTCGGCCAGGGCCAGCGCGGCGCGCGCCTCGGCGACCAGCGCCCGCGCGGCCGCGATCTCGTACTCGCGCGCGCCCGCCTCGACGAGCGCGAGCTTCTCGCGCGCCCCGATCTCGTTCGCCTTGGCGACCTCGTACGCCTGGCGCGCGCGATCGACGTCCTGCGCGGCGATGAGGTCCTTGCGGAAGAGCTCCGTCGCCCGGCCGTAGTCGCGCTCGGTCCACACGCGCGTCGCGGCCGCGTTGGCGAGCGCCTGCCGCGCCTGCTCGATCTCCTGAGCCCGCGCCCCCGCGAGGAGGTCGCGCAGCCGGGCCTCCGCGGTCCGCACGGCGGCTTCGGCGTGCCGCGCCTCGGCGACGAGCTCGTCGGCGTCGAGCCGAACCAGGAGCTGGCCGCGGCTGACGCGGTCGCCCTCGCGGACCGTCCGCTCGACGATGCGGCCGGTGATCTTGGGCGAGACGTCCACCTGGAGCGCCTCGATCGTGCCCGTCACCGCGATGGCCGGATCGTGCGGCCCGACGCGCCGCGCGGCAGCGCTGACGACGAGGCCGCCCGCAACGACGAGCGCCGCCACGACCGCCAGCTTGAGCCGGCGACCCGTCACGGCTGCTCCGGCAGCAGAACGCCGACGATGCGGCGGTCCTCCGGGAACCACGTCTGCGCCACGCGCTGGAGGTCGGACGGCGTCACTGCGCGGAGGCGATCGAGGTAGCGGTTCGCCTCGGTGTAGTTGCCGATCAGCTCGAAGCGGCCCAGCAGCGACGCGCGGCTGCGCACCGAGTCCTGCTGGAACACGAACGCGGCCTCGATCTGGTTCATGGCGCGCTGGAGCTCCTCGGCCGACACCGGCTCTCGGCGCAGGCGGTCCAGCTCGCCGAGCAGCGCCTTCTCGAGCGTCTCGGGCGTCTGGCCGGGCAGCGGCGTCGCCCAGAACCAAAACAGACTCGGATCGAGCGAGAGGTACGAGTAGTCGCCGCCGGCGCTCAGCGCCAGCTGCCGCTCGTGGATCAGGTGGCGATAGATCCGCGCCGCGCGCCCGCCAGAGAGGATCTGCGAGAGCACTTCCAGCGCCGCGGCATCCGGCGCCGAGTGGTTCGGCACGTGCCACGCGATGTAGACGATCGGCAGGCGCGCCTCTCTCTTCCGCGCGAGGACGCGGCGCTCGCTCGTCGCCGGCGGCTCGGTGACGCCCACGGGGGGCGGCGCCGGGCCGCGCGAGATCCGCCCGAAGGTGGCGCGGATCTTCGCGAGCGCCTCCGACGCGTTGAAGTCGCCGACGCCGACGAGGATCGCATTGTTCGGCTGGTAGTACGTGTCGTAGAACCGTCGGAGCTCCGCCTCCGTGATGCGGCGGATATCGTCGGGCCAGCCGATGACCGGGCTGCCGTACGGGTGCGCCTTGAAGGCGATGTTGCTCACCTCCTCGGCGAGGAACCCGCCCGGGTCGTCCTCGGTGCGCGTGCGCCGCTCCTCGATCACGACCTCGCGCTCGGCGGCGATCTCCTTGGGGTCGAGCAGGAGGTTGCGCATCCGATCCGCTTCGAGCCCGAGGATCAGATCCAGCTTGTCGGCGGCGATCGTGACGTAGTACTGCGTGTAGTCGGCCGACGTCGCGGCGTTCTGCTGGCCGCCGTTGCGCTCCACGATGCGCCCGAACTCGCCCTTGCCGTGCCGCTTCGTGCCCTTGAACATCATATGCTCGAGAAAGTGGGCGAGCCCGGTGGCGCCGGGACGCTCGTTGCGCCCCCCGACGCGGTACCACACCTGGACGCTCACGATGGGGCTCCGGTGATCCTCGAGGAGGAGCACGCGCAGGCCGTTGTCGAGCGTGGCCTCGACGACGCCTCTCGTCGGCTGCGCGGCGGCGGCGGTGTGGCCCATCAGCAGCGCGGCGACCGCGAGAACGGCGACGCGCGCGGGAAGACGCTTCATTGTGGCTAGTGTATCATCGCGTTTGATGCGTCTCTGGGCCGCTCCGCTCGCCGTGCTGCTGCTGCCGCTCGCGGCGACCGCGCAGCCGTGCAACGAGCCGCTGCCGGCCATCTACGAGCGGATCTCCCCGTCCGTCGTCGCGATCCAGGCGACGAAGATCAACAAGTCGAAGCCAGAGCGCCGCTTTGAGACCGTCGTCGGCTCGGGCGTCATCATCGACCGCGACGGCCAGGTCCTCACGAACGCCCACGTCGTGGACGCCGCGGCGTCGATCAGCGTGACCCTCGACAACGGCGTCAAGGTCGGCGCGAAGGTGCTCGGCCTCGACACGGTGCTCGACCTGGCACTGCTCCGCGTGGAGGCTTCGGACCCCCTGCCCCCGGCCCGGCTCGGCGACTCGGCGACGGCGAAGGTCGGCGACGAGGTCGTCGCGATCGGCAGCCCCGTCGGACTCGACCAGACGATGACCCGCGGCATCGTGAGCGGCCTCAACCGTCTGCTGCCGGGCGTGTCCGACGAGCCCATGATCCAGACGGACGCGCCGATCAACCCGGGCAACTCGGGGGGCCCGCTCGTGGACCGGTGCGGGGGCGTGATCGGCATCAACACGCTGATCTCGCAGGAGGCCCAGTCCACCGGCTTCGCTGTGCCGATCAACGCCGCGAAGTCCGTGCTGCGCGAGCTCCGCGAGCAGGGTCGCGTGGTTCGGCCCTGGCTCGGCATGCAGGGCCGCGGGATCGATCAGAGGCTCGCGACCGTCGTGCGCCTCCCGATCACGCCCGGCTACCTCGTCGAGGTCGTCCACGAGGGCTCTCCGGCCGACCGGGCCGGCGTCCGCGGAGGCAACCTGTCGGTCGTTGTTCAGGGCGAGGAGTACCTGCTCGGAGGCGACATCCTGACGGCGATCAACAGCACGCCCGTCCGGAGCCATCAAGATTACCTCGCGCGCGTGAAGACGCTGCGCGTCGGTCAGCGCGTCAAGGTGACCGTCGTCCGGGATGGCCAGTCCCGCGAGCTGAGCCTCACCGTCACCGAGCGCCCCCGCCTACCCGCCGACCTGTCCGACTGACCACGTGTGGGGCCCCGAAACGGCCCCCCACACCCCCCAGCGTTCGGAGCGCCCCGGGGAACCCGTGGCGTTCCTCGATAACCGACGGCCGCCAAGAGGCGGCGCGCTTTCAGGAAGACGCCGCGCAGCATCGGGCGCGTCAGCTTGCCCGTGAACGTGTTCTGCTGGCTCGGGTGGTACGAGGCGATCAGCGTCACACCGTCGGCGAAGCGCGTGACGGCGCCGTGGGCGAAGCGCGGCGTCTCGACCGGGCGCGCGGCGCCGACGGCCCGCCGCGCCCTCAGATACGCCTGCCAGCCGATGCGGCCGAGCGCGACGACCACACGCACCCGTGAGAGCAGGCGCAGCTCCTCGAGCAGGTATGGCTGGCACGCGGCGACCTCGGCGGGCGTCGGCTTGTTCGCGGGCGGCGCGCAGCGGAGCGTCGCCGTGATCCACGCATCGCGCAGGCGGAGCCCGTCGGTGCGGTGACGCGACGTCGGCTGGTTGGCGAGGCCGGCGTGGTGGAGCGCGTCGAAGAGCCAGTCGCCGCTCCGGTCGCCGGTGAACATCCGCCCGGTGCGGTTGCCGCCGTGGGCGGCGGGCGCCAACCCGACGAGAAGCAGGCGCGCGCCCGGATCGCCGAACCCGGGCAGCGGCCGCGCCCAGTACGTCTGTCCGGCGTAGCGGCGCGGCGGCCTCTCGGCGGACGCCTCGCGGTGGCGCACGAGGCGCGAGCAGCGCCGGCAGGCGACGATCCGCGCGGCCAGGCGCGCCAGCTCCGCGTCGGTTTTCAAATCGGCGCGATTGTGACACGGTGGAGGCCATGGCGCCATCGAGAGTGCCCGCGATCATCGTGCACGGCGGCGCGGGCGCCGACCCCGGCGACGGCCGCGAGGAGCTGCGCG
>JBOHQB010000557.1:0-3308 GCA_050731995.1 Candidatus Rokuibacteriota bacterium | reverse complement strand
CGACGAGCAGGGTACGGACCTGCTCGGCGCCGTGGGGAGCGCGGTCGGCGAGGAGCACCGCGCCGGCCGACGACACCGCGTAGACGATCCCGATGACCGCCTCCTGCGAGACGTGCCGCCGCCGGCTACGGGTGAGTGCCAGCACGAGCGCGCCCGCGAAGGTCGCGGCGAGGCCCGCGAAGTACGACTGCCACGTGTCCAGCTCGTAGTGGAAGAGGAACGCGGCGGTGGCGCCGAGCGCGGCAATCTGCGCCATCGCGATGTCCACGAAGACGACCTCACGCGCGAGCACGTGCACGCCGAGGTAGGCGTGGATGCCGGTGAGTACCAGGCACATGAGGAACGGCACCCAGAGGAGCGCCAGGAGGTCGCCGAGCATGCGCTATCGTAGCGCCTTCGCGAGCGCGTTCACGTTGTAGTCGATCGTCGCGATGTAGTCGTCCACGCCCCTGACCGCGCCGACCGCCGACGCCGCGACGAGCGCCTTGGCGCCGGCCTCCTCGGCGATGCGCGTGGCGAGCTTGATGTCGCTCCAGGGTTCGACCAGGATCACCCGGACCTTCTCGTCCTTCATCACGCGGATCACGTTCGCCACGTGTTGCGGCGACGGCGGAATGCCGGGCCGGTCCTCGATCGCCGCCACCTGGACGAGGCCGAAGCGCGTCAGGAGGTAGATGAAGTCGGGATGGTAGACGACCACCTTGGCGCCGCGCACCGGCTCGAGCATCGCCATCCAGCGCGTCATCTGCTCCTGGAGGCGCGCGAGGAACGCGGCGCGGTTCTTCTCGAAGGTCGCCCGGTGCTGCGGCGCGACGCGCGCGAGACCGTCCACGATGTTCTGCGTGATGATCGGCGCCATCCCCGGGTCGAGCGAGAAGTGCGGGTTGCCGCGCGGGTGTACGTCGCCCATGGAGCGGTCGACACGGGTGGACGGCACGTCGAGCACCGGCACCCCGCGCGACACCTCGACGCGCCCGGGCGCGCCCCGGACGAGCCTCGCGTTGTTCGCGCCCTCCACGGCCACGTCCGCCCAGGCGTCGAGGTCGAGGCCGTTCTCGATCAACAGATCCGCCCGGCGCAGCTTCAGCATCATGCTGGGTCGCACCTCTGCCTCGTGGAAGTTCTGCGTGCCGCGCGTGAGGGACTCGACGTCCACGAGGTCGCCGCCGACGGCCTGGGTGAGCGACCTGAGATCCGGGATGGTGGTCACGACACGGATCTTGTCGGCGGCGGCCGCGGCGCCCGTGTCGAGGGCGCCGAGTCCGCCGGCGACAAGGGCCCCGATGAGAGCGAGCGCGAGGGAGCGTCGCATGCGGTCTCCTAGAACGGGTGCGAGGGGTGGGCGCCGAGGATGAACGTCGCCTGGAACATGATCTCGTCCGCGATCCGCGCCGACCCGTTGAAGTTGCCGAGCAGGTTGAACTGATCACGGTGCGAGCGGTCGGTGTGCTTGTACGCGAGCCTGAAGCGCAGGAACTCCGACGGGCTGAACGAGACGTACGGCTCGACGGCCCACTCGTAGCCGACGGCGATCGGGTACTGGGACCAGTCGTAGCGCACGCCCGCCGCCCACCGCCGCAACGGCTGGACCTCGAGACCGGCGTAGAAGCCCCAGCGGTCGGCTTCGTTCTTCCGCTCGCGGTCGGGATTGCCGTCGCCGTCGAAATCATCCACCGCGGTGATCTGGCGCCACTGCCACAGCGCCTCGCTCGTGAGCGTGACGAGCGGGTGGAGCCACCCCTCGGGGCGGTACTTGTAGCGCAGGTCCGCGCCGAGGATGGTGTTGCGCAGCCGGTCCGACGTCAGCCCGTTGGCGACCGAGACGCCCAGCTGGAGCCCATGCTCATCGCCGAGGTCGAAGAACGTCCGGAGACGCCCGGTCGTCAGCGGATACTTGATCGACCCGAGTCCGAACGCCGTCTCGTTGTCACCGTTGAAGACGCCGGCGAGGAACTCGAGGTAGAACGGCGTCGGGAAGACGATCGTCCCCTCGAACCCCTTCTCGACCAGCCCCTCCTCGCCGAAGAAGTTCAGGTGGACGTTGGGCGTGTCCGGCCACTGCCGGTCGTGCGGGTGCAGCACATTGAGGTAGCCGAAGCGGTTACGCATCTGGCCCATCTTGAGCTGGGTGCCGTACGGCAGCGTGAGCAGGGTCAGGTACGCCTCGGCGAGCGCGACCCCGGTCTCCTGACCCCGCGTCTCCTCCCCCGCCTCGAAGCGGACGACGGCGGACGCGTAGGGATCGATCTGGCCGAAGAGGCTCAGCTCGACCTCGCGCGGGAAGAAGCGGTTCTCGCGGCCGGGGAAGGAGCCTCCCTGGATCTGCTGCACGCTCTTCTGGGTGAGGTTGCCGATGAAATCGCCGGCGATACCGATGTCGAAGAGCAGCTGGCCGGGGCCGCGCTGCTGGTAGAGTGAGTACGGCTCGCGGGGGCGCGCGAGGTCGGTCAGCGAGACGCTCGGGCCTGGCGGCGTCGCGGGCGCCCCGGCGGGCGCCTGGCTGACGGCGGCCGGCGCGGGCGTGGTCGCGACCGGTGCCGGCGGCTGCGCCTCGAGATGCTTGATCCGCTCGGACATCTGATCGATGGACTTCTGATACTGCTGCTGCATCGTCTCGAACTGCTGCTTCATTTGCTGCAGCTCTCGGCGCAGCGCCTCGGCGTCCTGCGCCGTTGCGGTCGAATGGACGGCGACCGCGACGAGAGCGATACCGGCAACGATCCATGCACGCATAGCGTCCTCCGTCGGGAAAATCGAGTGTTCGCTGCCCGTCGCCGGGGGCGGCGCGGGAGCGCGGGAACGGACGGAGCGGGCTAGCGGACGGGCGGGGCGCGAACGTCGGCGAGGCTCAGCGGGGCGCCGAGCCGGTGCCGGACGACGAGCGGAGCGAGCGTGAGGACGAGCAGGACGAGCGGAGCGTGGGACAGCGCCTGGAGCACGACCGCGGTCGGCGCCAGCGTGGCGAGGAGCGCGAGGGAGCAGTTCAGGTTGTAGAGGCCGACTTCGCCGGCCTCGTGCGAATGGGAGACCACCGCGCCGGCAAGCGCGGCACTCAGCACCACCGCGATCGCGAGCAGTGCGATCAGGGCGACGCCGGAGGTGGTGCGACCGAGTCGCGGAGCGTTCATCGCGCAGGGCACGATACACGAGCCGCGGGCGGATTGCAAAATATCACCCGCCGGCTCATCGAGACTGCGCTTGCTGAGGCGGAGGATATGCCGCGGCCCTGATGATGCTTCCGACAGCGGGCGTACTCGCGGTGTTCTTCCACACGAACGGTGATTCCTTCATTCTGATCGAGGGTGCCT
>JBOHQB010000556.1:0-2670 GCA_050731995.1 Candidatus Rokuibacteriota bacterium | reverse complement strand
GCCTGGCTCCAGCGGGGATGGTCCACGGTCGGGTTGACGTTCGAGTAGAAGCCGTACTCCTGCGGCGCCGCCTTGTTCCAGGCCGTCTTCGGCTCCGCGTCCACCAGCCGGATCTTGACGAGGGACTTGGCGCTCTTGAAGCCGTATTTCCACGGCACGACGATCCGGACGGGCGCGCCGTTCTGGTTGGGGAGCACGTGACCGTACATGCCGAACGTCAGGAGCGCCAGCGGGTGCATCGCTTCGTCCAGCCGCAGGCCCTCGACATAGGGCCAGTCGAGCGAGCCGCCGCCGAAAAACCCGGGCTTCTGTCCCGGGAACTGGGCCGGGTCGACCAGCGTCACGAACTCCACGTACTTCGCCTTCGACGTCGGCTCGACACGCTTGAGCAGCGCTGAGAGCGGCACGCCGATCCACGGAATCACCATGGACCAGCCCTCGACGCAGCGAAGCGCGTAGATGCGCTCCTCGAGCGGCGCCACCTTGAGGAGCTCGTCGATGTCGAAGGCGCGGGGCTTGGCGACGAGCCCCTCGACCTGCACCGACCACGGCCGCGGCCTGAGCGTCCCCGCGAGGCGCGCCGGATCCTCCTTGTTGACGCCGAACTCGTAGAAGTTGTTGTAGGTCGTCGCCGACTCGAACTTCGTCGGCGCCTCGGCGAGGCTGAACTGCGCGTGCTTCTGGGCGGCGAGCGGAGCGCCCCGCGGAGTGCTGGCCTCCGCAGCCGGCGCCCACATCCCTCCGGCGGCGGCCGCGGCCGCCGACGCGAGCATGAAATCGCGGCGGCTCCAGTAGAGCCGCTCGGGCGTGAGGTCAGAGTACCTGAGACGCATGACTCGTTCTCCTTTGACTCTCTAGGGCGCGGTGAACCGGTAGCCCTGACCGTGCGCGGTCTGGATGAAGACCGGCCGGTCCGGGTCGTCCTCGAACTTGCGCCGGAGACGCAGCACGTGCTGGTCGACGGTCCGCGTCGTCGGAAACCGCTCGTAGCCCCAGACCTCGTCGAGCAGCCGCTCCCGGGTCACGACCTCGTCGCGGTGCTCCAGCAGATAGACGAGCAGGCCGAACTCCTTGCGCGTGAGGCGCACCTCGACACCGCGCCGGAAGGCGCGGCGGCTCCGGAGGTGGACGCGCGCGTCGCCGAACGCGAACTCCTCGAACTTCCGCCGCGGGCCCGGACGGCGCAGGACCGCACGGACGCGCGCGAGCAGCTCACGGAGCGAGAACGGCTTGGTCACGTAGTCGTCGGCGCCGAGCTCGAGTCCGAGGACGCGGTCGATCTCCTCACCGCGCGCCGTGAGCATGATCACGGGCACGTCCACGCCTCGGCGGCGGAGCTCCCGGCACACGTCCCAGCCGGAGAGCTTCGGCATCATGATGTCGAGCAGGATGAGGTCGGGCGCGTCGCCGAGCGCGCGGGTGAGCCCGTCCGCGCCGTTGGTCGTCGTCGTCGTCTCGTAGCCCTCGTAGCGCAGATTGTCCTCGAGGCCGCGGACGATCTCGGGCTCGTCGTCGATGATCAGGATCCGGGGCACGCTCAGCGCTCCCCTCCGGAGCCGAGCGGCAGCCAGAGCGTGAACCGGCTGCCCGCGCCGGGCTCGCTCTCGACCGTCACGGTCCCGCCGTGGGCCAGGGCGACGTGCCGGACGAGCGCCAGCCCCACGCCGCTGCCGCGCCGCCCCTGCGTGTCACTCCGGCCGGCGCGGTAGAACTTCTCGAAGATCCGCCCCTGCTCCTCCGTCGGGACGCCGATGCCGCGGTCGGTCACGCTCAGCGCCAGGCGGCCGTCGACGACCCGCGCGTCGATCGCGAGAGCCTTGTCGTCGGCCGAGTACTTGATCGCGTTGTCCACGAGGTTGGCGAGGGCCTGGCCGATCGCGTCGGCATCCATCGGCACCGGCCCCAGGTCGGGCGCCACGCTCACCTCCACCTTGAATCCCTGCTGCTCGAGCGGGTACGCGAACGCCTCCAGCGTCTCCCGGATGACCGGCTCGACGGCCGTCGGTACCACGTCGTAGCGCCGCCGCCCGGACTCGATCCGCGAGAAGTCCAGCACGTTGTCGATCAGCCGCGACAGCCGCTCGCCCTCGCGCGTGATGACGCGGTAGTACTCCTGCCGGCGCGCCTCGTCGGTGACCCGGCCCATCTCGAGCGTCTCGCCGAACATCCGGATCACGGACAAGGGCGTCTTCAGATCGTGGGACACGTTGGCGACGAAATCCGACTTGAGCCGGGCCATCTCGGTCTCCCGCCGCGTGAGCCGCCAGGTCGCCAGGATCCCCGCGACGATCACGACGAGCAGCACCCCGAACGCGAGCGTGAAGAGCATGACCTGGCGCCGGACCGCATGTCGCGGCGACGCGCCGGGCGTCGCGTACACGGCCAGCCGCCACTCCGGGAGGCTCTCGCGAAAGCTCACCGCGGCCACCGGCGACCCGTCGCCAGCGGGTGCGCGGCTGTAGACGGGACGGCCTCGGGAGTCGAGGACCGCGGTGGGCGACTCGAGCGCTCCGAGTGTGATGTCGAGAATGTCCCGCCGCAGCGGATCGATGTCGCGGGAGAACGCCGCGAGCACCGGTTCGCCGCCCGCCCTCACGAGGCGTGCCAGGCAGATCTGGCCGCCCGCGACGATCTCGCGCTTCCCTCCACGATCGGGCTTCTGCGCGAATC
>JBOHQB010000555.1:0-5040 GCA_050731995.1 Candidatus Rokuibacteriota bacterium | reverse complement strand
AGCCCGCCGCCGTCAGCCCAGCGAGCATCGGCGGGAGCGCCGCGCAGAGGCGCTCGGGGGCGCCGCGCGTACCCTCGGCGTCGTGGAGGTCCACGATCGCGCCCGCGTGCGCGCGCGTCAGAACGTGGCCGACGAGGGCGTCGGCGTCCACGGGACGGAGGCTCTCGGGCTGAACCGACCAGAGCACACAGCTCTCGCGCCAGCGCTGGAGCACCGCGAAGAGCGAAGCGTTCAGCATTCCCCACGGCGGCCTGAAGTGCCGGGGCTCCGCGCCCGCCAGCGAGGCCAGGCATTCGTGGGCGCGGCCGACTTCGGCCGCGGTTGCCCGCGGGCCGCAGAGCCACAGGCTCCGATGCGACCACGAGTGATTGGCGACCTCGTGGCCCTCGCCGGCGATGCGGCGCACGAGGTCTGGCGCCCGCATCGCGCGCTCGCCGACGAGGAAGAACGTGGCGCGCGCGCGATGCACGCGCAGGAGGTCGAGGATCTGCGGCGTGAAAGCGGGGTCCGGGCCGTCGTCGAAGGTGAGGGCGAGCCGGTTCCGGTCGCCGGGTCCGCGACGCACGAGCCACGGCGTGGCGAGGTGCGGGAGCCAGGCCCAGCCGATCCAGCCCGCCGCGGCGCCGAGGGCCAGCGCCGTCCGGAGCCTCACGGCGTGCGCGCTCCGAGACCGAGCACAGTCGCGACGACGCGGTCCGTCGCGTCCGGGTGCCGTGCGCGCCGGCCGCGCTCGCGCAGCTCGTCGAGGAGACCGGGATCGGTGAGCGCGCGCTCGAGCATCGTCGCGAGCGCCGCGCGCGAGCGCGCAACGAGCGCGACGCCGATGCGTGCTGCGAACCGCTCGTTGCGCCGCTCCTGACCCGGGATAGAGCCGTAGAGGAGCATCGGCGTGCCGGCGGCGAGCGCCTCGGCGAGCGTCATACCGCCGGCTTTCGTGATCAGGAGATCGGCCGCCGCCATGAGCCGCCGCACGTCCGGGACGTAGCCGAGCGCGCGGACCCGCGTGCCCTCGGTCATCGCCGCGAGCGTTGCGTGGAGGCGCCTGTCGTGGCCCGCGACCACGAGCCCCTGCAGCGGCCGGCGCGCCTCGAGCAGCGCGCGCGTGACGTCCGGAAGCCGGCCGACCGAGCCGAGCGAGCCCGCCATCGCCAGGGCGACGGGCGCGCGCGAGTGGAGGCCGAGGGCCCGCCGCGCAGCCTCACCGTCGCACGGTGCCTCGAACTCGCCGCGCAGCGGCACGCCCGTCACGACCACTCGCTCGCGCGGGATCCCGTGGGCGATGAACTCGTGCTGGACCTCCTCGGCGGCGACGCAGTAGCGGTCGATGCGCGGCGCGATCCATTGCCGGTGCGCGACAAAGTCGGTGACGACGGTCGTGTGCGGCGGCACCCGCCCGCCCGCGGCGGCGAGCGCCGAGAGCACGACGGCCGGCGTGGCGTGGACGGAGACGATCAGGTCGGGCGCCTCGCGTTCGATGTACGCGAGCAGGCGCCCGGCACCGAGACGCGTCATGCCGAAGGTGAGCGGCGAGTCAGAGGGGAGTCTGTCGGCGAGCGCGTAGGCTGCCCCCCAGAGCGCCGGTGAGTGCCGCAGCACGCCGTAGTAGATGCTGCGCGACGCGCGCGCGAAGACCGGATGCACGAGATCGCGGAAGTGATCCACGACGGTCGCGCGCGCGCCGGCCCGCTCGAAGCCGGCGGCCAGGCAGCGCGCGGCCTCGTTGTGGCCGGAGCCGTAGGAGGCCGTGAGGATCAGGACGCGTGGCATATGAAGTAGCGCACGGCCTCGCCGCGGCGGATGACGCGGAAGAGCGGCATCGTCAGCTCGAGCGCGAGCTTCACGACGCCGGCGCCGACCTTACTGTCGATCACGCCGAGGACCAGCCGGGCGGAGACGCCGCCGCGCTCGCGCATCATGTGGCGCAGGCTCCGCGTGAGATAGCGCGGCTTCGTCTTGTGCACCGCGCGTATCACGAGGCCGCCGGCGCGCTCGACCATGGCGCCCATCGAGGCCGGCGTGAAGTGGATCAGGTGTCGCGGGAAGTCGAGCCCGGACCAGTAACGCCCGAAGAGCGTGCCGCCGACGCCCGCCACGTTGGGGACCTCGACGATCATGAGGCCACCGGGCGCCAGCCAGCGGACCATGTTCCGGAGCGAGCCAAGCGGATCGGGCAGATGCTCGATCACGTGGAACGCGGTCACGAGGTCGAACGACTGCGCCGGGAAGTCGGCGTCCACCGGATCGCCGACGAAAATCCTCGATGTGACGGTCTTCGCCTTCGTCGCCGCCTCCGGATCGAACTCGATGCCCGCCACCTCCCAGCCGACGGCCGCCATCTGCTTGATGAAGCGGCCCGACGCGCAGCCGACGTCGAGCAGGCGGCCGCGCCCGGTCCACGGCGGGAAGTTCTTGAGGACCTTGCGCCGGCGCGCCAGGGCGCGCAGCGGATCGAGCGGGCCGGCGTCGGAGAGATCGAGGTGGCGGTAGCCGAGCTCGCGCGCCAGGACCTGCCGCACGGCGACAGAGCCGTCGCGGAGGATCCGGCTCAGCTCGGGATCGCGCGTGTGCGCCGGATAGTTCGGCGGGTACGCCTGCGCGAGATGGTCGGCCCGCACGCGCGGGTTCTGGTAGAGGAGCCCGCAGCTCTCGCAGCGCGCGGCGTGGAAGCGGCCCGGCACGCCGAGGGCGAGATCGCGCTCGACCCAGAGCGTCCTCGCCGAGGCGGCGCCGCAGAGCGGGCAGGCGATCGTCTCGAGCGGCAGGGCTTCCACGGCCACGGAAGAATCGTATCATTGGACGCGTGGCCGCTCGTGACCTCTACGCCGTGCTTGGCGTCGCCCCGACGTCGACTGCCGACGAGCTGAAGACGGCGTACCGCGACCTCGCCAAGCAGCATCATCCCGACCGCTTCCGCGCCTACGTGCAGAAGCTGGCGGCGACGCGCCGGCTCCAGGAGATCAATGCCGCGTACGCGGAGCTCAGGGACGCCCGCCGGCGGCAGGCCTACGACCGCGCGCGCACGCGGGTCCGGGCGTCGGCGCGGTGGCGTGCGGGTCGCGCGCCGCACCCGACGTACGGCCTCAGCTGCTCGCTGACTCGGGCCCAGCGCGTCGGCCTCGTCGCGCTGCTCGTGCTCGGCTGGATCGCCGCCTACTGGGTGATCCACACGCTCGCCCCCGAGCTGCTCGGGGAACGGCATCCCGTGCGCGATCTGATTCTCTCGGCGGTCATCGCCCCGGCCCTCGTCGTCTTCGGCGGTGGCGTCGCCGCCGGCGCCGTCCTCGGCGTTGGGTTCGTCGTGCTGGCGCCCGTCGCGTGGCTGCTCGGCACCTGGTCCCGAGCCCGCGAGCGCCCGGCGCGCGTGCGGCGGGATCTGGGCTTGCGTGTCGCGGCGCTCGGGCTCGCCGCCGGCGTGCTGGCAGCCTGGGCGCTCGACGTCGACGGCGCGGCCGTGCTGCTGCCCGTGCTCTGGACGACGCCCCTCGTGGCGATCGATACCGCGGCGCTGATCGCCTACGCCGTCTGGTCGCGCCGGATCGTCGCCGCGACCGCCGTGGCCCGGGCGCTCGGTGCGGGAGGACCGTAGCCGTGGCCTCGCGGCGGACGATCTACGTGGTTCGGACGACTCTCTGGATCACCTTCGGCTGGATCGTCGCGGCTCTGCTCGTGCACTGGATCGTCCGGCGGGTGCCCACGCACCTGGCCAGGGAGCTCACCGCCGCGGCGAGCGGAGCGGTGATCGGCCTCGCCAGCGCCTGGTTCGAGCTGCAGGTGGTCCCACGCCACGTTCGCTCCTTGACCGTGGGCGGGCTCCTCCTGGCCCGCACCTTCTTCTACGTCACGCTCTGCGCCGCCGCCATCCACACCGTGACGATGAGCCTGCTGGGGCTCTCCGAGCATGGGGGCCTGCTCGAGTACTACAAGTCCGAGCAGTATCGGGACTTCGTCCTGGGCGGCCGCTTCCTGCTCGCGCTGGCGCTCCTCACGCTCGTGAGCTTTCTCATCAACTTCGTCCGGCAGCTCAACCGGATGCTCGGTCCCGGCACGCTGGTGAGCCTCCTGTTCGGCCGGTATCACCGGCCCGTCGAGGAGGAGCGCATCTTCATGTTCCTGGACCTGAACAATTCCACCGCGATCGCCGAGCGGCTGGGGCCCCTGCGCTTCAATGACTTCAAGAACGACTTCTTCCACGATCTCACGCAGCCCGTGCTCGAGACGCGCGGCCGGATCTACCAGTACGTCGGCGACGAGGCGGTGGTGACCTGGACGATCGACCAGGGGCTCCGGCGCGGAAACTGCCTCCGCTGCGTGTTCCTCGTGACCGAGCGGATCCACGCGCGGCGGGAGCGATACCTGGCCCAGTACGGGATCGTTCCCGAGTTCAAGGCCGGGCTGCACGGCGGAACGGTCGTCACGGCGGAGATCGGCGACATCAAGAAGGACATCGTGCACAGCGGCGACACCGTCAACACCGCTGCCCGCGTCGAGGCGCAGTGCCGGCCGCTGGACCGCCGCGTACTGGTGTCGGGCGCGCTCCTGGATCGCTGCCGTGTGCCCGCGGAGCTGGAGGTCGAGGACATGGGCGAGCGCGCGCTGCGCGGCAAGGCCGACGCGCTCCGACTCTACAGCGTCCGGGCGCGGGCTGACATGTGACCCGGAGAGCGTTCCTCGCGGAGGCCATCACGCTCACCGCCGCACCGCGCGCCGCCGAGGCCCAGCAGGCGGGGCAGGTGTCCCGGATCGGGTGGCTGGGGATCGACCAGGAGTTGGCGTTCGTATTCCTTTTAGGCGTGATGGTCGCTGCCGCCATCTCCGTCGCTGTCTGGGCATTTCGGGTGTACAAGAAAGTCCCGGACGAGGCCGGAGCGAAGTGGCGCGCGAATGAGGTTCCCCGGCATCTGGTCGGCTGCATGGGCTTTGCGTTTCTGCCGGTGCCCTTGATCGCTATCTTTTGGCCGATCGCGTTCCTGCTGCCTGGTTTGGCCTTTCTAGTGTCCTGTCTCAGATATATAGTTACAATGAGTGAGGCTCATACTACAG
>JBOHQB010000554.1:0-2269 GCA_050731995.1 Candidatus Rokuibacteriota bacterium | reverse complement strand
TGGGGTGGTGGCCGCCGACGGTCGCCCTGGGGGCGGTGACGCTGTGTTTCCTGGGATTCTTCCGCGACCCCGAGCGGACGCCCCCGCCGGTGGCGGGGGTGGTGCTGGCGCCGGCCGATGGGCGAGTCATGCGGGTCGGGGAGGTCGACGACCAGTGGGTGGGACGGGCGGTGCGGGTATCCATCTTCCTGTCGCCACTCGACGTGCACGTCAACCGGTCGCCGGTGACGGGTCTGGTGGAGGGTGTTCAGCATATGGCCGGGCGCTTCCTGGCCGCGTACCGGGACGAGGCCTCGGAGCTCAACGAGCGCTGCACGATCGCGCTCCAGGGCGAGGCGGCGCGGGTGGGCGTCAGGCAGATCGCCGGTGTGCTCGCGCGACGCATCGTGTGCCGGGCGAGGCCGGGGGACAAGCTCGAGGCCGGAGAACGCTACGGGCTGATCCGTTTCGGCTCACGGACGGACCTGTTCGTGCCGGTGGGCACGGAGATCAGGGTGCGGGTGGGTGACAGGGTCAGGGGCGGCGAGACGATCATGGGGGTGCTCAGGTGAGACGGCGACAACAGAGCGGGGACGGGGCGCGGCATCCGCGCCGCCGGCGCTGGCAGGAGCTGCGCGAGCATCCGCGCCGCGGCATCTTCCTGCTCCCGAGCCTGCTCACGACCGGTAACCTCTTCTGTGGCTTCCTCGCCATCGTGCTCTGCGCGCAGGCGCGCTTCGTGGAGGCTGCGGTGGCCGTCTTCGTCGGCATGGTCCTCGATATGCTCGACGGAAAGGTCGCGCGGCTGACCCGCACCACGACGCAGTTCGGCGTGGAGTTCGATTCGCTGGCCGACGTGGTGTCGTTCTGCGTCGCGCCGGCCTTCATGCTCTACGCGCTCGAGCTCGGCCACGCCGGTCGGGTGGCCTGGCTCGGCCCCTTCCTCTTCGTGATCTGCGGCGCCCTGCGCCTCGCCCGCTTCAACGTCTACCAGGGCGTCACCGACCGGCGCTACTTCGTCGGGCTGCCCACGCCGGCCGCGGCCGGGATCGTGGCCTCGACGGCATTCCTCCTTGAGGGCGTCGCGATCGAGCGGTGGCAGGCGGCGGCGATCGGCGTGGGGACGGTGGTCGTGGCGCTCCTCATGGTCTCGACGTTCCGCTACTACAGCTTCAAGGAAGTCGACTTCGCGCGCCGCCGGCCCGTCCAGGTGCTCGTGCTCGTGGTCATGGGCGTGCTGATCGTCGCGACGCATCCGCAGTGGTTCCTGTTCATTCTCTTCTCGCTGTACCTGCTGAGCGGACCCACGCGCCCCGTGTGGGCGCGCCGCCTCTTGGATCAACCGCAGGTCACCGAGCAGGGAACCAGGGACGCGCACTAGCGCGGTGGAGGACATGCAATGGACCGGATAATCATCTTCGACACGACGCTCCGGGACGGCGAGCAGGCGCCGGGCTTCTCGATGAACGCGCAGGAGAAGCTCGAGATGGCGCGGCAGCTCGCGCGCTTGAACGTGGACGTCATCGAGGCGGGCTTCCCCATCTCCTCGGACGAGGACTTCGAGGCGGTGCGCGAGGTGGCCAAGCAGGTGGGGACGCTGGAAGGCTCGACCGTCAACTGCGGTCTCAGCCGCGTGGGTCTCGGCGACATCGACCGGGCGTGGGAGGCGGTCAAGTACGCGCGCCGCTCGCGCATCCACACCTTCGTGGCGACGTCGGACATCCATCTCAAGTACAAGCTCAGGAAGAGCCGCGCCGAGGTGCTGAAGGCCGCGGTGGAGGCCGTCAGGCACGCGCGCGCGTATTGCGAAGACGTCGAGTTCTCGCCCGAGGACGCCTCGCGGACGGACTTCGACTACATGTGCGAGGTGCTGGAGGCGGTCATCGACGCCGGCGCGCGCACCATCAACATCCCCGATACTGTCGGCTACGCCATCCCCGAGGAGTGGTTCCACCGGATCATGAAGATCCGGGAGCATGTCAAGAACAGCGCCAAGGCCGTTCTCTCCGTGCACTGCCACAACGACCTGGGCCAGGCGGTCGCCAACTCGCTGGCGGCGATCCGGGCGGGGGCGCGGCAGATCGAGTGCACCATCAACGGCATCGGGGAGCGGGCCGGCAACGCCTCCCTCGAGGAGATCGTGATGGCGCTCAAGACGCGACGGGACTTCTTCGAGACCGATACGCAGGTGCGGACCGAGGAGATCTTCAAGTCCTCGCGCCTGCTCTCGTCCATCACCGGGGTGCACGTCCAGCCGAACAAGGCCGTCGTCGGCGAGAACGCCTTCGCC
>JBOHQB010000553.1:0-2010 GCA_050731995.1 Candidatus Rokuibacteriota bacterium | reverse complement strand
GCCTTGAACACCTCCTCGCGCGACATGACCATCTTCACCGGGCGCTTGGCCTTCCGGGACAGCGCGATGGCGAGCGGCTCGAGGTAGACGACCGTCTTGCCGCCAAAACCGCCGCCGATCTCCGTCGCGGTGACGCGCACCTTGCCCACGTCGAGGCCCAGCAGGCGGGCGCAGTGGGCGCGGACGATGTAATGCCCCTGGGTCGTGGTCCAGAGCTCGGTGGAGCCGTCCTCGCCCACGGTGGCCAGGGCCGCGTGCGGCTCGATGTAGCCCTGGTGGACCGGTGCGGTCTTGAACTCCCGTTCGATGACGAGGTCGGCGATCGCAAAGCCGGCCTCCAGGTCGCCCTGCTTGATCTCGAAGCGCTTGGCGATGTTCGAGGGCTTCTCGGGCTTGGGGTCGACTCCGACCGTGAAGAGATCGTCGTGGAGCAGGGGAGCGTCGGCACGCATGGCCTCGACCACGTCGATGACGTGCGGCAACACCTCGTACGTCACGTCGATCAGCTTGAGGGCGCGCCGGGCGATGGCGACGCTGGTGGCGGCCACGGCGGCCACCGCGTGCCCCTCGTAGAGCGCCTTCTCGCGGGCCATGACGTTCCGGACCACGTCCTTGTAGTTCATCAGCATCTCGCCGGCCGGCACGAACTCCGACGCCTGGTCGGCGAAATCGCCCCGGGTGATGACGGCCTTCACACCGGGGAGCGCCTCGGCCTTGGACGTGTCGATCGCGACGATGCGCGCATGCGGATGCGGGCTGCGGAGCACGCGGCCGATGAGCTGGCCCGGCAGGTCGAAATCGGCCCCGAAGCGGGCGCGGCCCGTCACCTTGTCGTGGCCGTCCGGGCGGACCGTGCGCGTCCCGACGTAGGTCTGCGAGTCTCCGTTCGTCGTCGTCTCGGCCATGGCTATCCCTTTCTCAGCGCGGCGGCGGTATCCATCACGGCGGTCACGATCTTGTCGTATCCGGTGCACCGGCAGAGATTGCCGGCGAGCCAGTAGCGGACTTCGGTCTCCGTCGGGTTGGGCGTCTTGTCGAGCAGGGCTTTCGACGCCACGAGGAAGCCCGGCGTGCAGATGCCGCACTGGAGCGCCGCGCCCTCGAGGAACCGTTGCTGGAGCGGATGGAGCGCCTCGCCCTTGGCCATTCCCTCGATCGTCTCGACCTGCCGCCCGGCGGCCTCGCAGCCCAGGACGAGACAGGAGCACACCAGCCGTCCGTCCAGCATCACGCTGCAGGCGCCGCAGTCGCCGGAGGAGCAGCCCTCCTTGCTGCCGGTCAGGTGCAGCGTGTCACGGAGCACGTCGAGCAGCGTCTCCTCGGTCTCGCAGAGAAACTCCACCGCGTCGCCGTTCACGGTCGCTTCGATGTGGTGCTTGGCCATCAGGCGCTCCTCGCTCGGTCCAGCGCGATCAGGGCCGCCCGACGCGCCAGCACGCCCGCGACCTGGATCCGGAATTCGGTCGTTCCTCGCTTGTCGTCGATCGGCGCGCAGGCCGCCCGCGCGGCCGCCTCCAGCCGGTCGTGCGCCGGCCGATCGAGCCGGCTGCCGACGATCGCCGCGGCAGCCTCGGTCACCAGCAGCACCCGCGGCGCCACCGCGCCCAGCGACACGCGCGCCGCCGTGATCGTCCCGGCGCCATCCACGGTCAGGCTCACGCCGGCGCCCACCACCGCGATGTCCATCTCCGTGCGCGGAATGAAGCGCAGGTAGGCGTCGCTCGAGCGCGGCGGGCGCGGCGGCAGCAGGAAGGAGACGACGAACTCGCCCTTGCCGAGCGCGAGCTTGCGCGGCCCGAGCATCACGTCCTCGACCGGCAGGTCGCGCCGTCCCTTCGGCCCGGCCAGCGTGGCGACGGCGCCCGCGGCGATGAGCGCCGGCACGCTGTCGGCGGCCGGCGAGCCATTGCAGAGGTTGCCTCCCAGCGTCGCCCGTCCCTGGATCTGGGTCGAGCCGATGAGGTTCGCCGCCTCCACCACACCCGGCCACGCCTGCTTGAGCCGGGCATG
>JBOHQB010000552.1:0-5841 GCA_050731995.1 Candidatus Rokuibacteriota bacterium | reverse complement strand
GCTTCCGCCAGCGCGCGGCGCTGCGCGTCCGCGACGAGCGCAGCGCGCTGGCGTTCGTCAACGCCGTCGGCTTCTGCTCGACCTTCTACCGTTTCCCCGAGGGTGTGCCGTGCCTCTGGGAGGCGGTCGCCGGTCGCGCGAACCCGCGCTGGCCGCGCCACTCGCACCACGACCCCGGCATCGGGCTTACGTGGGAGCTCAAGGACACGCTGCCGGCGAAGAAGCGCGTCTACTACGGCAAGGTGCTCCGCGCGCGCCCGACGCTCGTGGCGCTCGACCTGCTGCCGGCCTTGTACGCGCTCGTGCGCGGGCGTCAGCGCGCGCGGGACTACCGTGTCGAGTACGAGTCCGGGCGGCTGACGCACACGGCGCGCCGGCTCATGGACGCGCTCGCGCGTGAGCACCCGCAATACACGCGCGAGCTCCGCGCCAACAGCGTCATGCTCGAGTCGTCGAAGACACGCGAGTTCGAGCGGGCGATGGCCGAGCTGCAGCAGGGACTCTGGGTCGTCAAGAGCGAGGAGCGGTACGAGCCGACCTTCTCCTACCGCTGGGAGCTTCTCGAGGCGTGGCTGCCCGGCTCCGTCGCGGAGGGGCGGCGCCTGCCGCGAGCGTCGGCGCTCGACCGGCTCGTCGCGCGTCACGCGAGCGCCGCCGTCTACACGCGCGCGCCGTGGCTCGCGCGCCTCTTCGGCGTGCCGGCCGGCGAGGTCGCGGCGTCCGTGCGACGGCTCGTCGCGTCGGGCGCGCTCGTCGACGTCGTGGTCGACGGCTGGCCCGGCCGCTGGCTCGTCTACGCGGCCGCGGCGTCGCGCAGCGCGCCGCGCGCGGCCTCGCGGAAGCGCTCGAGGTCGGCGTCGGTGTGGGCGAGCGACAGGTAGGGCGTCGGACATGCGCGGACGCTAGGGCTCGCGGAGCCTCATGGGTCGCTGCAATCCCGCGTGAGACCACAGTTCTTGCAGAGAATCTTGCAGTGCTCCTCGACCATCCGCTCGCCGCACCGCTCGCAGTCGTGGACCCACTCGGTCACCCCCGGCAGGGAGGCGCTCGACGCGGGACGGGGTCGCGGCTCCATCGGCTTGGTACACTACCGCGCATGGCCGACGACTGGCAAGATTCCGAGCTGCTCCGCCACGTCTTCGAGCGGACCGAGGTCGTGCGGAAGCCCTTGGTCGGCATCGTCACCGGCTACCACGTCCTGCCCTACGTCCTCGTCGGCGGCGAGCCGGAGCGGGAGGCGCACTCGGTGGAGGTGCGCGGCCGGATCCGCGTGTCGCCGCGCCTCGTGATCCCGGTGGGCGCCGACGGGCCGACGTACGGCGACCTCTTCGCCGACCGCGAGCTGATGGACCGCCGCCTCATCGCCCGCGTCTTCAGCTTCCGGTACGCCGGGCGCGTGTCGCTCGAGAGCGATGACCTGACGATCCGCCGGCACGCGCGCGAGGTCCCGGCCCAGCTCGACCTGGTGCTCGACGAGCTCGCGCGGCGCGAGCTGATCGACACCGCGGTGATCACGTCGCCGAACGCGCGCTTCTACCCCGTTTCGCTCGACCGGTTCATCCGCGAGATCCTCGACCAGGAGTTCGGCGCGTCTTGACACCCGCCGCGGCGGCTGACCGGATCCTCCTCGCGGGCTTCGCCGTCGCGGTCGCCGGCCTCGCGTGGCTGTCGCTGCCCTGGCCGCTCGTGCACGACACGCCGATCCTCCACTACATCGCCTGGCGCATCTCCGACGGCCAGGCGCCGTATCGCGACCTGTTCGACATGAACTTCCCGGGCACCTACGCGATCCACTGGGCCGTGCTCAAGCTCGGCGGCGCCGGCAACTTCGCGTGGCGCGTCTTCGATCTCCTGACGCTCGCGGCCACGGGCGGCCTCATCTGGGCCTTCGCCGCGCCCTGGGGTCGGGCGGCCGCCACGGGCGGCGCGCTGCTCTTCGCGCTCTATCACCTGGCCGGCGGCGCGTGGCTCGCGGGGCAGCGCGACTACCTCATGTGCCCGCTCCTGATTGCGGGCGCGCTCGGCGTGGCGCGCTGGGCCGAGGGCGATCGCGCGTCCCTCGCGTGGGGCGGCCTCGCGCTCGGCGCCGCGGCCACGATCAAGCCGCACGCCCTGCTCTTCGCCGTCGCTCTCGGCGTGCTCGTCGTGACGCTCGCCCGGCGCGCCCCGGGCGGCGCCGCGCCCCCCCTGATCACGTTCGCGACGTCGGTCGCGGCGGCGCCCGTCGCGGCCCTCACCTGGGTCTGGGCCCTGGGCGGCCTCGGCGCGTGGCTCACGCTCCTGACCGACTATCTCGCGCCGCTCTACCGCTCGCTGGGGCGGCCGGCGTCGTGGGCCGTCCATCGCGGGCACGCGTGGATCCCGCTCGTGCTCGCCGCCGCGGGGTCGCTCGGACTCGCCGTCGCCGGCCGGAGGCTCACGCTGCGCCACGGTATCGCCGCGCTCGGCGTGCTCTACGGTGTCGCGCACTGGCTCGGGCAGGGGAAGGGATGGGAGTACCACCTCTATCCGCTCGCGGCCTTCTGCGCGATCCTCGCGTGGAGCGGTCTCGAGCCGGCGTGGGCGACCGGCCGCCGCGCCGTCGTCGTTGCGCTCGCCGCGTGCCTCGCCGCCGTCCTGCTCTTGCTCTCCGCCAAGGGGTGGGAGGCGTCCACGGCAGCGGCGTGGTGGGACAAGGAGCGCGTCGTGCGCGCGCTGACACTCGAGCTTCCGCGGTGGTGGAAGCCGGGCGACACCGTGCAGGTCCTCGACACGACGGACGGCGGCATCCACGCGCTGCTGCGGCTGCGCGCCGTGCAGCCGACGCGTTTCGTGTACGACTTCCCGCTCTTCCAGGACCCGGCCTCGCCCGTGATCCGGGGCTTCCGCGCCGAGTTCATGCGCGATCTCGTGGCGCGCCCACCGCGGTTCATCGTGGTGTTCCGCTCCGGCTGGCCGTCGGGCGGGCCCGAGCGCCTCGACCGCTTTCCAGAGCTCCGCGAGCGGCTCGCGCGCGCGTACGAGGTCCGCCAGCCCAGACTCGAGTACGTGATCTATGAGAAGCGAGACGATTCGTAGGATCATCCGCGCCTACGACGATCCGGTGGTGCGCGCCTACTGCTGGGCGCGCTTCTGGATCCTGCGCCAGCGCTTCCTCGACGAGATCGGCCAGTACCTGCCCGCGTCGGGGCCTGTGCTCGACATCGGCTGCGGCTTCGGGCTCTTCTCGCTCTACTACGCCGCAACCGGGCCCCAGCGACTCCTGCGCGGCGTCGACCTGAACGGGCGGCGCATCGCGATGGCGCGCCGCGCGGCCTCACGCCTCGGCCTCGCGAACGTCGTATACGAGCAGGGCGACGCGCGCGACTTCAAGGGTGACGGCGAGGCCGCCGCGGCGTACATGCTCGACATCGTGCACCACATTCCGCCCGCCACCGTGCCACCGCTCCTCACGCAGCTCCGGCGCGCGCTCCCGGCCGGCGGGACGCTGCTCGTCAAGGACGTGGACACGCGCCCGGCGCCGAAGCGCTGGTTCACGTGGGCGCTCGACCGCGCGATGGCGCCGCGCACGCCCGTGCGCTACTGGCCCGCCGACGAGCTGGCGCGGGCGCTCGAGGCCGCCGGCTTCCGCGTCCGACGCCACCTGATGGTGGACCTCTTGCCGTATCCGCACGTGCTGTACGTCTGCGAGGCTCGGGCGTGAGGACCCGGGCGCCGCTCCTCGCTCGACCCGCCCTGTGCTGAGGGCTGGCGGCGGAGCGCGGGTGGCGAGAGGGGGGCGAGCCGGACAGGCCCCGCCCTCGGGCGCGACTCTATCGGAGGCGGTCGGCGAGGCGCTCGCGCCACGTGCGGACGTCGCACGGCAGCCGGTGGCGCCACTTCGTCGCGAAGCGCGCGAGCGCGGCCCGGCGCGCTTCCATGTCGGCGGCCGTTCGCTCGGGCGAGGGATCGGCGGCGCGCGTGCCGCCGCCCCGGTGAACGAAGGGCGCGCTGACGATGACGCAGCGGCGGCCCGCCTCGCGCACGGCGAACGACAGATCGCGGTCGTAGCCGTGGAAGAAGCCGTAGCCCTCGTCAAATCCGCCGACCGTGTCGAAGAGCGCGCGCGGGATCGCGAGGCACACGCCGTCCACCGCCGCGACCTCCACGACGTCGCCGCCGATGTTGGCCGTGCCCTCCAGGCAGTGGACGAGCGTGCGGCCGGCGTAGCGCCCGTCGCGACGGAGGCGGCGGGCGCCGTAGAGCCCCGCGAGCCCCACGCCGTCGTCCTCGAGCGCGCCGCGCAGCCGGGCGAGCCATCGCAGGTCGCGCATTTCGGTGTCGTTGTGCAGGAAGCACAGGAGGTCGCCTTGCCCGAGCGCCGCGCCCTGGTTGAGCGCGCGGATGAGGCCGACGTTGTCCCCGTTTCGCGCGTAGCGAAGCGGGAACGGGTGCGTCCAGCGGCCGAAGTACTCTCTGGTGCCGTCCGTCGAGCCGTTGTCGACGACGCACAGCTCGAAGGGCTCGCTCGTGCCGCGCAGGCTCTCGAGACAGGCGCGTGTCAGCTCCAGGCGGTTCCACACCGCCATCACCACGCTCGTCGTCATGACCGCTCGAGAGTGGCCGGCGGCGATTCCTCGACGGCCTCGTAGCGCAGCCGCCGCGACTGCATCCAACGGACCCCGAAAAGATCCACGACGCCTCGCCACGCGCGGTTGCGGACGCCATAGTGCGAAGCCCCGAAGCGCCGCGGGCGGTGATTCACCGGGACCTCGACCACGCGGTGACCGGCCTGGCGGAGGAGCCCCGGGATGAACCGATGGAACCCCTGGAACGGGTCGAGGCTGTCGACGCAGCGGCGGCGCATCGCGCGGAGCGAGCACGCGCTGTCGCGGATGCGGTCGCCGAGCACCGCGGCGCGCACGCCGTTCGCGATCCGCGACGAGACCCGCTTGAGCCACGGATCGCGGCGCGCGCGGCGCCAGCCGCACACGGCGTCCCAGCGGTCGAGGTGCGCCAGCAGCCCCGGGATCTCGGCCGGGTCGGACTGGAGGTCGGAGTCCATCATCACCACGACGCTCCCCTGCGTGGCGCGCAGCCCGGCGGCGAACGCCGCCGAGAGCCCGGAGTTTCGGGCCAGGCGGATCAGGCGCACGCGCGGGTCCGTCGCCATGATCACGCGCACGACATCGGCGCTCCCGTCCGTCGAGCCGTCGTCCACGAAGATCACCTCGAGAGTGAGGCCGAGCGTCTTGACGATCGGCACGAGCTCCTCCCAGAGGATCGGCAGGCTCTCCGCCTCGTTGAAGACCGGCAGCACGATCGAGAGGTCCGGCGCCGGGGTCACGATCGGCTGCCGCCGAGGACGAGCATCTCCTGACCTGCCACGCGGCGCGACGCGACGACGCGCCACGCGGGATTCGCCGCGGGCTGGAGCGCCGCCCACGACTTGCCGGAGAGGATCAGCGCGCCGCGCGGCGCTCCGGCCAGGAGTCGCTCGACGCCGGGCCGGTCCAGCTCGACGACCGGGCGGCGCAGGTAGAAGTCGTACGTGAGCCAGATGTCCGGATACACGGCGACGGCGGTACCCGGCGGTGTGAGGTCGCCCGCCGCCGCCGCGATCGGGCGCACGTCGAAGTCGCGCGCGAACCGCGCGGGATAGCGCACGCCCTCCGCGAGCAGGACCACGCCGACGGCGAGTGCCACCGCGAGTCCGGCCGCAACGAACGCCGCGCGGCGCGCGGCGACGACCGCCGCGATCGCCGCCGCCACGAGCAGCGCCATCAGCAGCGCGATCTCGGCCGTCGAGTCGGGGACATACGCTCTGCCCTCGCCGCCGATCCGGCGCGCGAGCGGCGACAGCGCGACCGCCGCGGCCAGGCC